>CAZFNB010000439.1:0-3312 GCA_964520235.1 uncultured Bifidobacterium sp.
GAGTCGGCGATGACTTCGCGCGAGACGAGCGAGTATTTCATGGCTTCGTTGCCGTTCGAGATGCCGTCGGAGACGGTGATGGTGTTGAAGACGATCGCCTTGCCGCCGCCGGCGTTCGCGCCTTTCTCGGCTTCAAGCGCGAGCTTATCAATGTGCATGTTGCACGGCGTGACGTTGCTCCAGGTCGAGGCGATGCCGATGAGGGGCTTCTTGAAATCTTCCTCCGTGAAGCCGACGGGATAAAGCATGGAGCGCGCGGCGGCGCGGTGTGGTCCGTCGAGCAGCGGGCCGGAGAACGGGCGCATGTTGATGGCCTTTTTAGAAACGGATTTCATTTTCATCGGACGTGGAGTGTGGCGAAAAAGGGGCAGGGGGGCAAGGTGCAGACGCGTCGCATGGAAATTCACATTTGCCTTGCGTCGGTCAATCTCCTAGCTTGCGAGCGGTGTGAGCATAAAGATTTTTATAGATGGGAAGTATTACAGCGAACGCGATGCGAAGGTGTCGGTGTTCGATCACGGGTTGTTGTACGGGGATGGCGTGTTTGAGGGCATCCGCGCCTACAACGGGCGTGTCTTCAAGCTCAAGGAGCACATTGACCGGCTGTTCTGTTCCGCAAAGGCAATCCTGCTGGACATCCCGATGTCGCACGCACAGGTCATGCGCGCGACGGTCGAGACGTGCCGGAAGAACAAGCTGCGCGATTGCTACATCCGGCTGGTGGTGACGCGTGGTGTGGGAACGCTGGGGTTGAACCCGAACCGCTGCAAGCGCGGGTCGGTGATCATCATTGCGAGCAAAATCCAGGTGTATCCGCCGGAGTTGTATGCGCGCGGGATGGAGATCGTGACCGTGCCGACGGTGCGGAATCTTCACAGCGCGGTGAATCCTGCGATCAAGTCGTTGAATTATCTCAACAACATCCTTGCGAAGATCGAGGCGAACAACGCCGGTGTGGAAGAGGCCGTCATGTTGAACGCGGAGGGTTATGTGGCTGAATGCACGGCGGACAACATATTCATCGTCAAGGAAGGGAAGCTGATGACGCCGCCGCTGTCAGCGGGGGCGCTTTACGGCATTACACGCGGGACAGTGATGGATCTGGCGCGGGCGGCGGGGGCGGACGTGTCCGAACCGAACCTGACGCGCTACGATTTATTCAACGCGGACGAGTGTTTTCTCACGGGCACCGGGGCGGAGATCATTCCGGTGACGAAGATTGACGGGCGTGTGATTGGCGACGGCAGGCCGGGTCGCTTTACGCGCGAACTGGTGGAGGCGTATCACGCCTTGACCAAATCCACCGGCGAGCCGATATAGACCTAGAGTTATGCTGTGCTGCGTTTGCAAGGAAAAGCCCGCCACGGTGCACCTGACCCAGATTCAAGGGGACAAGGTGCAGAAGGTGGATCTGTGCGAGGAGTGCGCCAAGAACAAAGGCGTGAACGACTCGACATTCGCGCTCGCGGACATGTTGCTGGGCCTGGGTGCGTCGCACGAACTCGACCAATCATCGGGCGGCGCGGAGATCAAATGCCCCAGTTGTGGTTTCACGCAGGCGGATTTCAAGAAATCCGGGCGGCTTGGCTGTCCTGAGTGTTATGTGACGTTTGCAGACGGGCTGGAAGGATTGTTGAAGTCCATGCACAAAGGCACGAAGCACACGGGCAAGATGCCGGAACATTTGCGGCAGAAAAAAGACATGGCCGAGCAGATGGGTTCGTTGCAGAAGAAACTCGCCAAAGCCATCGAAACGGAAAATTTTGAACTGGCGGCGAAATTGCGGGATGAGATCAAACAACTGACCGGCAAGCAGCCGGGATCGTCCGTCACTGCCTGATTATGGATCTGGACAAGTTTCTCATTTCAGTTTCAGAGAGCACCCGGCGCAAGGGGCCGCAGGATCGCATCGTCATGTCCAGTCGTGTGCGGCTCGCGCGCAATGTGAGGAATGCGGCGTTCCCCGGCTGGGCCAAGAAGCCCGAACGGGTGAAGGTCATGGAACTCATCCGGCCCGCAGTCGAACATCTGCCGGAGATGAAGGGTGCGTTCTCCGAGACGATGGACAACCTGACGCAGCTCGACAAACAAATCCTCGTCGAGCGACACCTCATCAGCCGCGAACACGCGGCAAAAAATTCAGGCAGCGCGGTTGTTTTGAATCCCGAGGAGACGTTTTGCGTGATGATCAATGAGGAGGATCATCTTCGGATGCAGTCGCTGCGGCCCGGATTGCAAATCCGTCAGGCGTGGCAGGCGGTGGACAATCTGGACTCCGAACTGGAACGGAAACTGGATTACGCAGTGAGCAGCCAGCTCGGTTACCTGACGGCGTGCCCCACGAATCTCGGCACGGGCATCCGGGTGAGTGCGATGTTGCATCTGCCCGGCCTGGTGTTGCACGAGCAGATCAACCCCATCATCCAATCCGTGAACAAACTCGGACTGGCTGTGCGTGGTCTATATGGCGAAGGCACGGAGGCGTTGGGCAACGTGTTCCAGGTATCGAACCAGATGACCCTCGGTGATTCGGAAACCGAAATCGTGGAGCGGCTGGAGAAGGTGCTGGCCCAGATCATCGAGCATGAGGAGAATTCCCGTGCCCTGTTGTTGGAAAAGAAGCCCAAGACAATTTACAACCACATTGGCCGCGCCTACGGTATTCTGGCCAACGCCCACAGCATTTCCTCGAAGGAAACCATGAATCTGCTGTCCTTGATGCGCTTGGGCGTGGAAATTGGCATGTTTCCGACGTTGCAAAGCGCGTTTGTGGACGAATTGTTCCTGCTTACGCAGCCTGCCCATTTACAGAAGCAACATTCGGAAAAGCTCTCCGCAGAGGAACGCGACCTGCTCCGGGCAGACATGCTCCGCGAGCGGCTCAAACCCGTCAGCCGCCCGGTCGCCGGAGGATTGGACAAAGGCGGGAAATCATAGCAAGTTGGCCGCAAGTTATGAGTGAAGAAGCCATGAACAATTTCACGCCGCGCGCCCAGCAGGTGCTCGCGCTGGCGCGCAAGGAAGCCGACCGCTTCAACCACAATTTCGTCGGCACCGAACACCTGTTGCTGGGCCTGATCAAACTCGGCCAGGGTGTTGCAGTGAACGTGCTTCAAAAGATGGGTCTCGATCTCGAAACCGTCCGCATGGAGGTCGAGAAGCAGGTCGGCACCGGTCCCGATCAAAAGATGATCGGCAACATCCCTTACACTCCGCGCGTCAAAAAAGTTCTCGCGCTCGCATCCAAGGAGGCCAAGGCGCTCAATCATACCTACGTCGGCACCGAGCACATCCTCCTCGGGCTGTTGCGTG
>CAZFNB010000440.1:0-3310 GCA_964520235.1 uncultured Bifidobacterium sp.
GAGGCGCTGAGGTTCATGGTTTTACTTGGGCGGCCAGAATTCTTCGATGCGCAGGCGGCGGGCGATGACTTCGGCGGACACACCGAATTGGCGGCAGATGTGGTTGGCGATGAAGCCGAGCGCGGTTTCGCCGCTGGCATCCCATTCGGTGAAGCCGGCTGTGCGCGCGGTTTCAACGGCGATATTCAAGGATTCCTTTAGCGGCGCGGGAGGAACGAGGAATCGTCCCGCGAATTCGTAGGCGTGGCTTTCCAGCCAGCCGTATTCGCGCTCGGGAATGTCCCTGATGAACTGCCGCCAGGCTTCCACATTCGCGTGGCGCAGGTTGCGGTAGAATTCGCGGTGCAAAATCAGGTGGCCGATTTCGTGGGCGACGGAGAAGCGCAGCCGGTTTTCCGCGCGACGGTCCATGAAAGCATCGCGGTCCACCACGATGGTTTTCAGGTCGCCCAGCAGGAGCGCGTCAATGTCGCCCGCGCGGCGGAGGTTCATTTTGGGCACGAGTTCCAAGCCGAGATCAAATTCGGCCAGATCGAGGACGGGGACGGGAAGCGTGGCTTGAGGCAGCAGGCGTTGGCGCAGTTCATCGGCCTGCCGCCAGATGTCGGTGCGCCGAAGATAGGGCGCTTTGAAGTGCTGCGCATCCATGTTGCCCGCTGGTTCAGCGTTCGCGCAGCAGTTTGATGAGGTTTTCCAGTTCCTCGTCGGTGGGTTTGTTGCCGGAGAGCGTGCGGAAGAAGGCGGGAAGTTTCTCGACGAGTTCCTCGTCTTTGAGCACGTAATCGGGGATGCGCCCGGCGTCCACGGCGGCGTAGTCGAAGAATTTAAGCCAGTCGTCCGAGCCTTGCTTGAGGCCGAGTTGCTTGGCCCAGGTGCGGAGGGTGGCTTCGTCTTTGGGTGGCGGCAACACTTCCCGCTCGATCTTGCTCCAGTTGCTGGGGTCGTAGCCGTTCTCCAGACAGAATTCGCGCAGGCCGAGGCGTTGTTTCGCCCGGATTTGTTTTATGAATTCGCCAAACATAGTTTTATTGTTGTGGTAATACATTTACCACGGTGGATTGGTTTGGCAAGAGGGGAATGTCTTTAATAGTTTCAACCATTGAAGGCGGCTTGACCTGAGTTGGCGCTTTGTCGAAGCTTCGCGCGCTGCAATTCATGGCAGCAATTATTTTATGATCAAACTACGTTTCGCGATAACAATGGCGGCGGCGGCTTGTTTGCTGGGTTGCAAACAGGAAAACCAATCCGGAAACGCAAATCCCACCCCGACAACTTCAGCGACAAGCGGTCAAAGCATTGAAATGAAAACCACAGCCAGCGGTCTCAAGTATCAGGTGTTGAAACAGGGCACGGGCAAGGTTTCGCCCAAGGCCACAGACACGGTGCGCGTGCATTATCACGGCACGCTGCTCAACGGCACGGTGTTCGACAGCTCCGTGCAGCGCAATGAGCCGATCAGTTTTCCGTTGAACGGTGTCATCCCCGGCTGGACGGAAGGACTGCAACTCATGAAGGTGGGCGACAAGTTCAAGTTCGAGATTCCGCCGAACCTGGCTTACGGCGAGCAAAGCCCGTCGCCTGTGATTCCGCCGAACAGCACGCTGGTGTTCGAGGTGGAGTTGCTGGGGATTGAGTAGTTACCGGAGCGCCGGTCTCCGGCCCGGCGTGAATCTCCATTGGCCATTCAACCCGCCGGGCTTGGAAACCGGCACTCCGTGATGAATGATTCACGGACTATTTCCTGATTTCCAAATCGCGGCGGCGTGCTACCCTGCCCTGCATGTTGCTGGTCATAGACAACTACGATTCGTTCACCTACAACATCGTGCAGTATCTCGGCGAGATGAACGTCGAGATGCAGGTCGTGCGCAACGATCAGATCACGGTGGAGCAGGTGCGCGCTCTCAAGCCGGAGCGGCTGCTAATCTCCCCCGGGCCTTGCTCGCCGAAGGAATCGGGCCTCTCGAACGAAATCATCCGCACGTTCAGCACGACGACGCCAACGCTCGGTGTCTGCCTTGGTCATCAGTGCATCGGTCACGTTTTTGGCGCAAACGTGGTCGTGAATTACCGGATGATGCACGGCAAGACTTCAATGATTAAGCACAACGGAAAGGATTTGTTCGCCGGAATGCCGAATCCGTTCCCGGCCACGCGTTATCATTCGCTCGTCATCAAGCGCGACACGATGCCGGATTGTCTTGAAGTCACCGCGGAGACGGACGAGGGCGAAGTCATGGGCGTGAAGCACAAGCAATATCCGATCTGGGGCGTACAGTTCCATCCCGAGAGCATCCTCACGGAGAACGGGCGGACAATCCTCAAAAATTTTCTGAAGCTGAAGTAAGCGGTGTCGCCGGGCATGGCGTCAAATTCTGACGCATGAATATGTGACTGACTGAGGCTTCATTTGCGTTGCGCACTCAATCGTTGCGGCCATAGTTGACTTACAACATGCAATCCAAGTCAGTCACCGCCTCCAATCGCCTGTCAGTGCTGCTGAAACAGCGCGCGTTCACGTTGATCGAACTGCTGGTTGTGATCGCCATCATTGCGATTCTCGCGGCGATGCTGTTGCCCGCGCTGGCCAAGTCAAAACAAAAGGCGTTGCAGATAAATTGCATCGGCAATCTCAAGCAATACTCGTATGCTTGCAGCATGTACGGGCAGGATTTCAGCGATCGCCTTCCCGGTCCTCTTTGGCGTGGCGTTTATCCTCAATACGACAATGCCACGATGATGAAATTCAACCTCGTGGCCCTCATCGCCAACTATCTTGCCATGCCGAACATTTCCTCAGTCACACGTACCGCACAGGTAGCCGTGTGCCCCGCCGCGATCAGACAATTTCGCAACCCGCCGATCATCGCCACTGTAATGGACTACGGCGTTTGCTACCAATTACCGCTGCGGGTGACGAACAGCACGGCACCGGTCGTAACAGTGGACAACCCATTCGGCTATCCGGGACTGAGCGGCGGCGTTTCCGGCTGGTCTGCCGATGCCCAACCGCTCAAGGCATCCGCCATCAAACTGCCATCCGACACCTGGGCAATCGTGGATGTTGACAAACTCAACACCGTCGCCTCGACGACCAGCGGTTACGGACAGAACCTTCCGGCACAAAAAGTCCATGGCACGGTGCGCAACAAATTATTTTTCGACTGGCACGTCGCTTCGATAAAGGAAACCCCCTGAAAGTTTACGGGTGATAGATCAACACCCCGTCCGGGCTGGTTGAGGGAGTTCCCCCGCTGAAATATCTTGCAGCGACTTCGATTCACCGCAACATTTGCGATCCAGATCGGGC
>CAZFNB010000441.1:0-3303 GCA_964520235.1 uncultured Bifidobacterium sp.
GTAGGATTGACAGGCCTCGCCGACTTCCAGATTGATCTCCGTGATGCGGCCCGCGAACGGTGCCGTGATCAAGCGGCGTCGTAGTTGTTCGGCGGCGATGTCATATTCGGCGGCGGCGACCTTGTATTCCGATTCTTTCCTGAGCAATTCCTCCCTGGCGACCGACTTGGTTTTCTCGAACAACACCGCCGTGGAATCGTAATCCTGCTTCTTTTGCTCGGCGATCAGCTTGCGGCGCGCGGTTTCGATCTCCTCAAGCTGCTTGTCCAGTTCCACAATCACCTCGCCCTGCTTGACGGTGTCGCCCTCCTTGAACCGCCGTGCGCTCACGATGCCCGGCACGGACGCGCTGAGTGTGACGTGCAGCACAGGCTCGGTGATGCCGGAGGCGGTGTCGGCGGCAAACATGCCTCGCGCCGCGAACAGCCCGGGCACGAGCAGGAGAACGGGGATGAGCTTGGATTTCATGGCTTCGGTTCCGTCAAATGTTCGCGCAGCTTGTGGCGCAACGCCTCGTTGTCCGGATTCCGGGGCGGAGCGGATGGTGGATTGAATCCGGGTTCATCGCGCAAAACATCGCTGACGCGCGAAGCGTTGCTTTCAAAATCGCCACCTACAACCGGACCGCCGCGTAGGAATTTCCCGGTGCGCGAATTCAATTCCTCCTGGGTGAGATCAAAACCGCGATTGCGCAGCACCGCACCCTCGACGAGTTCCTTTTCCAGCCAGGCGCGGCGGTATTGGACGAGGTTTTCAGCCAGTGAGTTTTTTGCGTCGAGCAACGCAGCCTCGGTTTCGAGCACCTTGCGGCTCTCCACCCTGCCGACTTCGAGTCGCGCCATCTCGGTTTGAAGGAGATTCTGGACGTAGTTGACCACGGCTTCGGCTTCGGGCACGGACTCGCGGCGGCCGTTGATCTTGTAGATCGCAGTATGCGCGGCATTGGCGATCTGGGTTTCAATGGATTTCAATTCCAGCAGGGCCTTCTGTTGCGAGAGGCGCGCCGCTGCGCGTTCGTTGCGCGCCTTGATGCCGCCGCCGAGCGGGACACGCATTTCGACACCCACGCTCCATGCGCTGAAGTCGCCGCGTTGGATGTCGTCCCACGACTCGGAGGGAGACAGGCCGAGTCCGTTGAGTCCCCAACTTGTCTTGAAATCCACCTGTGGCAGGGACTGGTTTTTCGCATAAGCCACGCGCACGCCTTCGAGCGCGCAACGCTGTCGTGCGGATTGATAGTCCGGGTTCAACTCGAACGCATTTCGCCACGTATCAAAATACGAGACCGCGTTGGTCAGAAGCTCCGGATGATCCGAAGCGCGGAAATTATTCGCCGAAGCAGGAGAGGCCGCGGTCAACGACAGGGCCTGATTCATGGTTTCCCGGACTTTCTGGCGTGCGTCCGACAACCTGGTCCGTCGCAATGCCAGGGCCGACTGTGCTTCGAGAACATCCAGCTCGGCACCCTTGCCCGCGCCGTGTCGCGCCTTGGAATCGTTCAACACGGACTCCGCCACGGCCACGGATTCGGCGAACGCGCGCTCCTGTTCCTGGGCGAGAAACAGATTCCAATACGCCGCCTCCGCCGTGGTGACGAGCATCATGGTCTGACGCCGGTATTCCTGAAAAGCGATGTCCGAGTTGATGGCCTGCACGCGGATTTCCGCCATCGTGTAGGCGTCGCCAAAATTCCTTGCCAGTGGCTGGGTCAGTGTCACGCCAAAGAACGTCTGGTATTCGCCATTGGTGACGGCGCCGCGCTGCGACGTGTTGTGCATCTCCCGCAATGAATAGCCCAGTTCGATCTTTGCCCCGCTCGGAACCAACGTCTCGATACCGCCGCGATAAATGTTGTTCCGATCCCAGTAAAGCCCGTTCGTCGGTGCAAAAAAACCGAGTGACGCCGTCTGTTCCACGGTGTTCTCACGACGGTTTTGATCCGCCTGGGCCGAGGCGACCAGTTCCGGTTCAAAAATCCCGTATGCGCCGCGTGCGCGGCGACGGGCGATTTCCACGTCGAGCATCTTCGCCTGCAACGTCTCATTGTTTCGCACGACGAGTTGGAGATAATCGCGCAGGGACAGCGCGGTTGTGCTTGTGGTGTCCGTCCCGGCGAAGATGGCGTTGTTTGAAACGAGAATGAATCCGAACGCCATCCAAAAGCCCGCCGCAGGAATCAACGATCCGGCGAAACTGTGGCGGCGCGGCTTGTGCATGACTCAGAGGCGTTGAGTCTTTCCGGCGGATTCCAGCGCGGTGACGATGGTGTTCACGCTGTTGAGGACTGAGCGCGCCGTCTCGGGGTCGGGTATCTTCAGGCCGTAATTTTTGTCGAGGGCCACCACCACTTGCAACGCGTCCACCGAATCGAGACCGAGGCCGCCTGCGCCGAACAAGGGCTGGTCATCGCGGATTTCCGTTGCGTTCATTTGCAGCATGAGGTTGTCCACCAGCATCTGCTTGATCTCCGATTTCAATTCCGTCGTGTTGCTCATCACAAAATCCCGCCGTCAATTTTGAGCGCGGAGCCTGTGATGTAGCCCGCGTCCGCGCAAGCCAGAAAACGGACGGCTGCGGCGATTTCCTCCGGGCGACCGAACCGGCGCATCGGGACTTTTTCCAGCGCGCGCCTGCGTTCCTCGTCGCTCATCGCGGCGATGGCCTCTGTTTCCACGTAACCGGGACAGACCGCATTCACCGTGATGCCGATGCGCGCGACCTCCTTGGAAAGGGATTGCGTGAGGCCAACGACGCCCGCCTTGGCCGCTGCGTAATTCGCCTGTCCCGGCGGCGCGAGCAACGCGCTCAACGACGCGATGTTCACGATGCGCCCGCCGCGCTGGCTGATCATCGTGGGCAACACTGCCTGGCAACCGTGGAACACGCCGTCAAGGTTCACCGCCAGCACATCGCGCCACGATTCCGGTTTCATCATGGCCAGCAACGAATCCTGATGCGCGCCCGCGTTGTTCACAAGCACGTCGAGTCGCGCGTGTGTTGAAATGATTTCCGCCACGGCCTGCTTCCACGAATCGGAGTTGCGAACGTCCAGTGTCACTACGCGGCAGCGGGCCGAATGTCTTGAAGCCAGGGCGTCCGCCTGCTCGCGACGCGAGTGGACGCCGAGCCAGACGATGTTCTCAGGAGATTCATCGAGGAACGCGGTGGCAATCGCGCGGCCAAGTCCGCCATTGCCGCCGGTGATGAGAATGATGCGCTGGCTCATGGTGAAATCGTAACCAGCGCGTCGCGCGGAAGCTATTCGGATTTCACAAACCGCGCGCCGATGGCGGCCTGGTTTGC
>CAZFNB010000442.1:0-3290 GCA_964520235.1 uncultured Bifidobacterium sp.
GTTCGACGTGCTCGGCATCACGCGCACTGAAACCGCCACCGACGCCGACATCGAAAAAGCCCTCGCTGCGGCAAAACAAATCCGCCTCAAATCCGGCGATTCTGTTCTCCTCGTCCAATCCGGCGCGATCTTTCCCGACGCGCCGATGGTCACGGAGTTGAGCAAACATTTCCGCGTCGTACCGTTCACGGGCGTGCCGCCGGTTTCCCGGCGCGGCACAGACGGGCAATTTGAACGCTACGACGCCGGAGATTTCTCCAAGTCCCTGCGCCTCGCCGCCGCGCGCGGCGGTTGCGAAACCATCCTCTGCTATTGGGGTATTCTCGAATCAGCCAACGCCAAGCTCGTCACGAAGACGGTTTCCTGGGTGCCGATTGCCGACTGGTTCATTCCCGATGAAACCCAGCACATGCGCATCCGCCTCAAACTTGCGCTCGTGGATGTGCGCACCGGCGATTGGGCTGTGTTGAGTCCCAACGCGATTGAAGACAGCAAGACCAGCGTTTCGCCGCGCCGCGCCGTTGCTGACCAAAAACTCGTCGAGCGCCTGAAACAACAAGCCTACGAAGCTGGCGCAAAGGAATTACTGTCTCGCTACGCGGAAGTCGCCGCAAAATAAAGGCGGAGCGCCGGCCTCCGGCCCGGCTTGGCGCTCCAATCACATACTCACACTCGCGCGGGCACGATGACAAACGGCACGCCGCGGCGGCAGAACAACCGTTGCAACGCGAACACCGCGTAGTTGTGCAACCAACGCGTCCAGCGGGTTTCATCCGAGAACGCCAGTTGCCCGCCAAACAAGACTGCGTTCGGATACTGCTTGAGCAAGTCTTCGCTTAGCTCCGCAATCTTGCCGACGATGTCGTGACCAACATCTGTGATGCCCTCAGCGATGAAACCGTGTCCTTGTGCGAACTCCACGTAACGGTTCACGCTGGCCGAAGTTTCCGTTTTTAAGCGTTCCAGTTCCTCTGCGCCCTTGAAACTGCCGGCATCCAACGCGCCAACCTGGACAAAGATGAAATGTCCGAACGTGTCGGGAAATAATCTTGGAATGCCCAAGAACGTGTGTAGGCCAAGTCCATTGAAACCATTCACGAGCACGATGGCCGTGCGACCTTGATTCGGTCGCGATGAAGCGGGCAGTGCTGGCAACTTGCTCACGTCCACCAAATTGTTGAGGCGCTTAAAATCCTTCAATGCGCCGACGTAGTGCCGCTTCACAAAAAAAGCCAGCCCCACCACCGCACCTGTCACCACGAGCGTCACCCAACCGCCTTCATGGAATTTAACCACGCACAACGACACGAGAATGAAACTCGTGAAGCACAATCCAATGCCGTTGATCGCCAGCTTGTGTTTCCATTGCGGCGCGGTCACGCGATTTTTCCACCAATGCCGCACCATGCCGAATTGCGAGAGCGTGAACGTGATGAACACGTTGATGCTGTAAAGCACCACGAGCAATCCCACCGCGCCACGGGTGACGAGCATCACGAGCAACGCCGCACCGCCCATCAACAGGATGCCGTTCTGCGTCACAAAGCGATCACTCAAGGTCGCAAAGCGCGACGGAAACCAGCGGTCGAGCGCCATATTCGCCAGCACACGCGGGCCATCGAGGAAACCCGCTTGCGCTGCGATAAATAGCAGCGCCGTCGCCGACAACATGCTGATGCCCACGAACCATTTCCCCGTGTCGCCCGGCCACGCTGCCGTGATGCTTTCGAACAACACGGCATTGAGCGTTTTGCCTTCGGTGGGCTTCACCGCGTATAGCAGATACGCGAGCAACAACCCGAACACCGTGATCGCCAGCGATGCGCCCATGTAAGTCATCGTGCGTTTGCCGGTTTGCACACGCGGCTCGCGCAAGATTGGCAGACCGTTGCTCACCGCCTCGATGCCCGTGTAAGTACCCGCGCCCATGCTGTAAGCCTTGAGCATCAATGCGAGCATTCCGAGCAACCCCAACTCCGCATGGGCGCTGCTTACCTGCGTCACAGTCTGACTCGCCACCGCCGGCAAATCTCCCGCGTGACTGATGATTGCCACCAGAATCGCCACCGCGTGCGTGCCCACGAACACGAAGAACACCGGCACCCACAACATCACCGACTCGCGCACACCCCGCAGATTCAACAACGTGAGCAATGCAATCCCCGCGCACCCAAACGCGAGCTTCCACGGTTGCCACACCGCCGGCAGCACGGAGAACAACGCATCCGCGCCACTTGCCACCGAGATCGTGATCGTAAGCACATAATCCACCAGCAACGCTGAACCCGACACCACGCCTGCTGCGGGCGATAACAATTTGCTCGCGACGAGATACCCACCACCGCCAGAAGGAAACAGTTCAATGATCTGCCGATAGCTGGCGCAGATGACCACGATGGTTGCCACACACGCGAACGCCACAAACACACTTAACCCCGCGTGTGCTCCAAGTGCCTTGAAGGTTTCCTCTGGCCCATAACACGATGACGACAAGCCATCCGCGCCCAGCCCCACCCACGCGAGCACCGCGATGAGCGAGAGTTTGTGGAACAAGCGGCGATCCGACAGATCGCGCGCCCGCCCGATGAACAGGTTTTTCAGATTCCAATTTTTCATAACCACACAGTTGACCGCCGCACGAAGGCATGATGCTTCCGCGCGTTTGTTTCAGACTGGGGATCGTGAATTCCCACCACACGGCGGGAGCAGAGGATCGCCCTTCCAAGGGCCGACGAGGTTAGCTGACGGGCTGGGTCTTGAAAGTGACCTGGCCGAGGGTTTGCCCCGACCTGCGCCCCATCCTGAACTCACGCTCAGGAACTGGTTCCCCCGCGCTGTCTTGCAGGAAGGCAAAACAGCTTAGGCTGCGTAACGGGGAAAAGCATTATGCGCGCAGCACAAATTGTCAATCCGCCGGTGGCAAGGCCAAGAATGGCAGGCAAATGGAGCGCCGGCCTCCCGGCACGGCGCGTTGGCCAGTCGTGAAACGCGCCGTGCCCGGAGGCCGGCGCTCCTAATTCATCTGCTTGGCCGCACGGTAGATGCGCAACTGGCCATGATTGTAACGACCACCCAACGATTCCACCGCGCCCACCAGATTCCCGAAACCAAACCGGGTGAACGCCGCGCCGATGTCATGTTGCGCCTGCGTGTCGAGCAGCGAGTTCAAATTCACCTGTTCACCCGCGCGAATCGCTTCTTCGAGATGCGAGTAGATCGTGCTGTCTTTGAAACCACGAATACGCGCGATGTCCGCTACCGACTTGCCCTGCCGGAAAAAATGCAGCGTC
>CAZFNB010000443.1:0-3285 GCA_964520235.1 uncultured Bifidobacterium sp.
TGTGATGGCCGTGGGCGTGGCTGGCTCAATCTCGGCTGTGGCGATGGGCTGGCTGTGGGACAACTACCACAGCGTGGCACTTTCCTTCTCGTTACCGTTGATTGGCTTCATCGCCACGACGTTCTACGGTCTGACGTATCCGAAGCTGCTGGCGAAGTCCGAAGCGGCGTCTGCGCGATGAATGGGGCGAAAATGTGCGACATAGCCTGGCGTAAACCAGCGCGGCAGAATGCGCGGAGCGCGAGGCCATGACAAAAAATCAAATGAGCGAAGCACCTCAAACCACCCAGGCTGGTGACGAGTTCGAGCGCGAGCCGGTGCCGGAGAAAGCGCAGAAAGGCGCGTCCGCCTTCTGGGGCATGTATGCGGGCGAACACACCGCCGGCACGGAGTTCATGATTGGGCCGCTCTTCGTCGCCTGGGGCGCAAGCGCGTTTGACCTCATCGTCGGCCTGCTGCTCGGCAACCTGATGGCCGTCGCGACGTGGCGTTTTCTGACGGCCGAAATCGCCACGCAAAAACGGATGACGCTCTACTATCAATTGGAGCGCATCACAGGTCGCAACCTTGTCACGCTCTACAATTTCTTCAACGGCCTGCTGTTTTGCTTTCTGGCAGGGGCGATGGTCACGGTTTCCGCCACGGCGGTGGGCGTGCCATTTGAGGAGCATATCAAGATGCCTTCGTTCAGCGACACGATGCCGACCGGCATCGTGTGGATCGTGACGTGTGTCGTGTTGGGGATTGCAATGACAGTTGTCGCGCTGCGCGGTTATGGTTTTGTGGCGCGCATGGGCCATCTTTCCGCGCCGTGGATGTTTCTCGTCTTCCTCGCGTGCGGCATCGTCATCATGGGCAAGCTCGGAACGACAAACCTGTTTGAGTTGATCAAAACACCGGCGGAAGGCGCGAAGATGGGTTTCTGGGGCGTGGTCGCCTTTTCGTGGTTCTGCAACTCCGCGATGCACCTCGGCATGTCCGATCTGTCCGTGCTGCGATTCGCGCGCAAACCGAAATACGGCTGGGCCGCTGCCGCTGGCATGTTCCTCGGCCATTACGTCGCGTGGATCTGCGCTGCATTGTTGCTCGTGTATTGGGTCCGCGTTCATGGCGTTGATCCTGCCAAGGGGATGGCACCCGGACCGATGGTCTGGGACGCCGTGGGCTGGGCCGGGCTGGTGTGCGTGGTGATCGCCGGGTGGACGACGGCGAACCCGACCATCTATCGCGCCGGGCTGGCGTTCCAAGGGATGTTCAAGAACATGTCGCGCACCACGGGAACGATCATCGCCGGGACGGTCTGCACCATCGCGAGCGTGTTCCCGGCGTTTGCCATGAAACTGCTCGATTTCGTCGGGCTTTATGGAACGATTCTCGCGCCCGTCGGTGCGGTCATTGTGGTGGATCATTTCCTCGCAAAGCGATTCGGTATCGCTGCCGAACCTGCCGCGCAGCGCGGCATAAAGTTCAACGTTGCCGTGCTGCTGGCATGGGTGATTCCGGTCGCTGTCGCGCTTTGGATTTCCAATGTGAAGAATATTCCGGCGTTCTTCCTCCCGCTGCCTTGCTGGCTCGCGTGCGGCGCGCTTTACATCCTGTTCTCCATGTTCACCACACCCGCAACCACCAAGGCTTGAACCATGAACAAAACCGCGCTCACCCAAACAGCCAAGGTCCTCGGCCTGCTTTCGCTGGCGGGCACAATTGTTCCACCCGTTTTATTTCTCACCAAGACTCTCTCGCTTGAGCCGATGAAGCTCATCCTGCTTGTCTCGATGATTGTCTGGTTCGTCACGGCGCCGCTCTGGATGAAAGGTGGCGATCACTGACGTCCGGGATTGATGATTAAAACGGCGCTTGAGGTTCGGGCGGATTGATTTAAGAGTATGCGCGGAAGCGCACGTGGCGGAATTGGCAGACGCGCCAGACTTAGGATCTGGTACCGCAAGGTGTGAAGGTTCAAGTCCTTTCGTGCGCACCATTTTCTTCCAGCGACGGGAAACGGCTTGGTGCATCCGGCAGGATTTGAACCTGCAACCTTCTGATCCGAAGTCAGAAGCTCTATCCAGTTGAGCTACGGATGCGTCAAAGCTTTCAAGCAATAATCGGATTCCCCGGCAAACACAAGCTCTGCGCATCCGGGCGCAACGGTGAAGAATTCATCTTGAAATGCCCGTTGAGGACGCGCACGATGCGCCAAGCTCAACCGTCGCACAACCACGTAAAGAACATGAAAACGATTTCATTTGCCGCGATTTTTGGAACATCAACGAAGGCAGGATTCAATTTCGCGGTTACCGCGCTCGCAGCGTTGTTGGTCACGGGCTGTCCGGCGGGCAAGCAGACAAGCGCAGAAAACGGCGGGGGCGGTACGGGCGGGTTGACTGAGGGGAGGCTGGTGATTCGCGGGTCACACACAATTGGGGAGGAGCTTGGACCACGGTTGATTGCAGAATACAAAAAGGAGCATCCAAGCGTCGTGTTTGACGTTGAATCCATTGCGACAGGATATGGATTGGCACAGTTGCGGGCCGGGCATTGTGACATTGCCGGGGCGTCGCGGGAGCCGATCAAAGAGGAGCAGGAAATGGCGCAGACAAGCGGAATCGAATTGAACGACCACCCGATTGGTGCATACAGCGTGGCTGTGGCTGTGAATGCGGCAAATCCAGTCGCCAATCTCTCAAAAGAGCAGGTAAGGGACATTTTTAGTGGAGTCATCCAAAATTGGAAGGAAGTGGGTGGCAACGATGCACCCATCAAGCTTTATATTCGTGATCCAATTTCAGGGACATACCTGGGATTTCAGGAGCTTGCGATGGAGAAGAAGCCTTATGGAAGCGGGGCAAAAGCGCTCACCAGTTATGCGGCAATCGTCCAAGCAGTGGCCCAAGATGCTGACGGAATTGGTTATTCAGGTATTGATCTTGCAAAGGTCTCTGGTGCAAAAGCTGTGACGATTGGCGGCGTGGCAGCAACTACTGAAAATGTCAACAAGGGAAAGTATCCCTATGTGAGAATGTTGCGTTTTTACACAGCCAAAGGAAGAGAGTCACAGACCGCAAAGGACTTTCTTCAATTCGTTCAAGGATCCTCGGGACAGCAAGTCGTGGATCAGTTGGGCTTCGTGAAACGATAGCACAACGCGATCAAGGTTTGTCGCGGTTTGGGTTCCACCAAATATCGGAGTTCATAATCTCCTCACGTCCGCCAGCTGGGTTGATGACGTACTTGTGTTTGAAGATGGCAGAGTGCCCATCAACAAAAACAATCACACCTCGGTCA
>CAZFNB010000444.1:0-3277 GCA_964520235.1 uncultured Bifidobacterium sp.
ACCGGGAGGCACGTGTTGCACCGCCGTGGCGGAGGTTCTGCGCCATGCATTGTTGCTGGTGAGGGTGGCACCATTGAAAGTGTCATCGAACGTGTAGGCGCCGCCTGACTTCGTAACGTGACTAATAGTAGCCTGCGTCTGATCATTGTGACCGTTATTCTCGTCGTCATTCTTGTGGAAACCGAACTGGAGGAACGATGCGGCAGGCGAGAAGTTATTCTGCACGGCCTCGATAGGAATCGTGAAGTTGGTCGAAACGCCGCCCGGGCCGCTCAGGGTCACATTGGTATCCCAAGTGAACGTCAGCGACCAAGTACCCAGAATCTCTGGGCAACTCGTGACAATGGCTGGACGATGCACGGCATCTTCAATAGGATTATTGTTGGGCCGGTTTGTCTTGAACTGAAACTGAGCCTGGTAAGTTCCATTCGTCTGCGCCCAAACGCTAAGAATTGCGATGTCAGGAGCGTTCCAGTCGCATCCGCCATAGGTTTCGTCGAATGCAGTCGAAGTGTCACGGTTCACAATATACATGTGCGCCTCAAAATCCGGGTGTGTGGCGATGTCCGGGAACTCCGAAATCGTAAACGAGTAGGTCACCGGGGTTGCGCCATTGCCAGCCCAAAAGCAAGATGAGCCTGAAGGGGAGACTAGCGCTTCACGCTGCCACTGGTTGCCGTTTTGATCCAAGGTAATCTGGACGCCAGAAGAACCAGCCTTCGTAAGGTCAACCGTCGGCGGTGCCGGCGGCGGACCGACAACCTTTTCATACCAGATGTTGTCCATCCAGAAGATGACCGTATTGGTGTGGCCAATGGGTGCTGCGCAGTTGCCCCATCCCGACCAGATGTCAATGCCGAGAATCGCCGCGACGGTCTTCGAGGCAAGGCCGGTGGTGTGATCAATATTCAAAGAGTAATCCACCCAGGCACCGTAAGCATCTGAACCAATCCACTGCGAGCTGTCATTATTGTTACTGCCGATGTTATCGTCCGTGGCCCAGCTTGAAGGGCGCACATGAAATCGCATGTTGCCAAAAGCCCCGCCGCCCCAATCGGAAAGGCGTGAAGAACTCGGATCCACTTTGACGCTGAAGTGAACTTTTGAGTACGTGGTCAAATCCAACGTGTCAGGAAGGACGTTACTCTCAAAGTCAGACTGGATATTGCCAGTGCATATATTAAACGGGATGGTGACCTTCATGGCACCGGGACTTGCTCCCGGGCCGTGGTTTTGGGTGGAATCCCACTCGATGGTCGCGGTCGTGCCACCATAATTGTAGGACCAACTACCGGTATCAGTGCTGAACTGATTGACGATGTAGTCGTTGACGCCCTGGGCCATGCAATAGCTGGCCGAGCCAGCCAGCGCGAGACCGCAAAAGGCTGCTTGCAGCCATCTTGATGTTCTGTGGTTACTAGTCATAGGTTTGGGTGGTTTTTGTTTGCTGAATCAATCAGATCCGTATCCGGCCTGCCAATGCCAAGAAACAGCTTTCCGTCAGACGCCGGCTCATACGAGCGGAATGCCCCTTCAAGAGCGACGCGCGAACAAAAAGCAATTGGCAACGCATACGGGATTTGTTGAAAGGAGCGTAACATCTTCCTTTTACACCGCATGTCATCAAAAGAGATTACATGTCCAGAACAACGCAAAACCGGCCTGTTTTACAGGCCTTTCCAACCATCTTCTAAAACCGCCCACATACAAAGTTGAACTCAGGAGGCTGGTTGCACATCCTAGCCGCCCAGTCACACACGACATGTCCACCAAAGACAAACGCACGAAAAAGGATTCAATCCAGACTCCTCTGCCCCGCCGTAAACGCTGGTTGTTCCGGATTTTTGCCTTAACTCTGCCACTGGTGCTTTTCGGTATCGCGGAACTGGTTCTCCGTTATTTCGGTTACGGAGGTTATCCCCAAATGTTGCGCAAGGTCGGCAAAATCGAGGGCAGAAACCTGGTGGTCGCCGAGCAAGGCGGGGCCGTGTCCTGGTTCTTCGCCAACACAACCCGCATGGGATCAACAGAACAGCAGACATTTTTCGATCCCAAGCCCACCAACACCTTCAGGATTTTTTTGGTCGGCGAATCCGCCATGCAGGGTTATCCGCAGCCGCGTCAACTCTCGTCCTCTGCTTTCCTCCAGCAAATGCTTCAGGATGCCTGGCCGGAGCGCCGGGTGGAAGTCATCAACCTTGGAACCACGGCCGTGGCCAGCTTTCCCGTCTTGGGCATCATGACCGAGGCACTGGAATTCCAACCCGACTTGATTGTGATTTACACGGGCAACAATGAGTTCTTTGGAACCTACGGGGTCGCCTCCATCGGACGCGCCGGAAGCAAACCTTGGATGCTCAAGATCAACCGTTACCTCTACTCGTTGGCGGTGGTGCAAGGATTGGGTCAGCTATTGAACTCCAAAAACAGATCAGAATCCAACAGCACGCTGATGGAAGCGATGATGGCGCAAAGCTACATCGGCCCGGACGACTGGCGGCGCGAAGCCGCAGCCAACAATCTTCATCATAACATTTCCGAAATGCTCAAGCGCTGCCGCGCCCGTGGTGTGCCCGCTCTCGTTTGCACTTTGCCGGCAAACGAACGCGACCTGTCACCGATCGGCGAAGATAAACTGGATTCCCTCCCGCAAAAGACGCGTGAAGAAATCCAATCACTTGTTTCGTCCGCTGCATTGAAACGTGTGCAGAACGATTGGGTTGCGACAACAGCCGCGCTCCGGCAGGTGATCGCGCTCCACACCAACCATGCCCGTGCTCATTTTCTTCTGGGTCAAGCCCTGTATCAACAAGGCCAGCATCGTGAGGCGCTCACCGAATTCAACACCGCCCGCGATCTTGATTCCATGCCGTGGCGTCCACCTTCGTCGTCCCAGGATGCTGTGGTGCAGGCAGCCCGAGGTGAGAAAGCGCCGGTTTGTGATTTGTTGAAGGCATTTCGCGATGCCAGCCCGGGCGGTGCGATTGGATGGGAATTGATGGATGACCATGTTCACCCAACGCTGCAGGGACAGGCGCTCATCGCAGAAAGCATCGTAAGCAGTCTGAGGAATTTCGACGGCCCGTTACATATTTCAACCAACGCACAGGCCAGGTTGCTTTCGTGGACGGATTACTCGCATCGGCTCGGCGAAAACATGTATGACCGTTTTCGCGTCGCTCTCAGCGTGCGAAAACTTTTCAACGCTCCTTTCATGCGCGCCAACAACCCTGAAGCTTTTGAACGATTCGATGCAATCGCCGCCGGCATTGCCGAC
>CAZFNB010000445.1:0-3276 GCA_964520235.1 uncultured Bifidobacterium sp.
AAAGCGGCTGGCGCACAGCCAACACCGACTCCATAAAGTCGGAAGCGGCCAAACGTGGCGTTGATCTCAAGTTCTCGGACGCGCAGCAGAAGCAGGAGAACCAGATCAAGGCGTTGCGCTCATTCATCGCGCAGGGCGTGGATGTCATCGCATTCTCGCCGGTGGTGGAAACGGGTTGGCAACCGGTGCTCACCGAAATCAAGAAGGCGAAAATTCCTGTCGTGCTCACTGATCGCGCTGTGAAAGTCACGGATGATTCGCTCTACGTCACGTTCATCGGCTCTGATTTTACCGAAGAAGGTCGTCGCGCCGGGGAATGGCTTGCGAAAGCCACGAGCGGCAAGGCCGTCATCGCTGAACTCGTCGGCACGCCCGGCAGCGCACCCGCGAATGATCGCAAGAAAGGTTTCGAGGAAGTGCTCGCCAGGAATCCCGGCATGAAGATCGTCAAATCTCAGAGCGGCGACTTCACGCGCGCCAAGGGCAAGGAAGTGATGGAATCATTCCTCAAAAGCCCGGATGCCAAGAACATCACGGCGCTGTTCGCGCATAATGATGACATGGCGCTCGGCGCGATCCAGGCGATGGAAGAAGCCGGCATCAAGCCTGGCAAGGACATCCTGATTGTTTCAATTGATGGTGTGAAAGGCGCGTTTGAAGCGATGGCTGCCGGCAAATTGAATTGCACAGTGGAGTGCAATCCGCTCATCGGACCGCAACTGTTCGACGCAGTGGAAGCCATCGTGGCGAAGAAACAATTGCCCAAGCGCATCGGGGTGCAGGAAGGTGTTTTTGAACAATCGCAGGCAGCGGCGGAACTGCCGAATCGCAAGTATTGATTCTCGCAACCTGCGAAATGGCCACTGATCAGAAAGCACTGCTGGAAATTCGCGGTCTCGCGAAAAGTTTTCCGGGCGTCAAAGCGCTCCAAGGAGTGGACTTCACTGTGCGACGCGGTGAAGTCCATGCCCTTATGGGCGAGAATGGCGCCGGCAAGAGCACGCTCATCAAGGTGCTCACCGGCGTTTATCAGCGCGACGGCGGTACAGTGCGGCTGGACGGCGCGGAGGCGAACGCGGATTCGCCGAAGTCGGCAGAAGCGCTGGGCATCAGCACGGTCTATCAAGAGGTCAATCTCATCCCGCATCTTTCCGTCGCGGAAAACATCTGTCTCGGCCGTCAGCCCACGCGTTTTGGCATGATCCGTTGGGGCGCGATGACGCGGCGCGCGGAGGCAGCGCTCGCGCGCGTGGACATCAAGCTCGATGTCGCGCAGCCAGTGTCATCGTATTCCATCGCGTTGCAACAGATGATCGCCATCGCCCGCGCGCTCGACGTTTCCGGCAAATTGCTTATCCTCGACGAACCGACTTCGAGCCTTGATGAAAAGGAGGTCGAAGAACTATTCAAAGTCATCCGCAAACTCCGCGCGGAAGGCTTGGGCATCGTCATCGTCACGCATTTCATGGATCAGGTGTATGCGATTTCGGATCGCATCACAGTTCTGCGCGATGGTCAGTTGGTGGGCGAATTTGAAACGGCCAAACTCCCGCGCACCGAACTCGTCAGCAAGATGATCGGGAAGGAACTTTCACAAGTTCCCACGATTCAACACGACGACGAGGGCGCGACGCAACCAAAGCGTGAGACGCTCGTGGAGTTGAAGAATTACGGTCGCACCGGCTCGGTTACGGACATGAATCTCACCATCGGCAAAGGTGAAGTCGTTGGTTTGGCCGGATTGCTCGGCTCGGGTCGCACGGAAACCGCCCGACTTATCTTCGGAATTGATAAACCGCAGACCGGCGAGATGTTGCTCGACGGTGAACCAGCGAATTTCTCCTCGCCGCGTCAGGCGATCCGCGCCGGCCTCGCGTTCACGCCGGAGAACCGCAAGGTGGACGGCATCATCCCGAACCTTTCCATCCGCGAGAACATCATCCTGGCGTTGCAGGCGCGGCAGGGCGCGATCAAGACCCTCTCGC
Source organism: uncultured Bifidobacterium sp. (assembly GCA_964520235.1). GTDB lineage: Bacteria > Verrucomicrobiota > Verrucomicrobiia > Limisphaerales > JADLHS01 > JADLHS01. Next base: position 1,986 of record CAZFNB010000445.1, read on the forward strand.
GCAAGGAGCAGGAGGAACTCGCCGACAAATACATCAAACTCATCGGCATCAGCACGCCCGGCGCGGAACAGCTCGTGAAAAATCTGAGCGGCGGCAACCAGCAAAAGGTTTTGCTCGCGCGCTGGCTCGCCACGCGACCGAGGCTGCTGATTTTGGACGAACCGACGCGCGGCATTGATGTCGGGGCGAAGGCTGAAATCTTGAAGCTGGTGCAGTCGTTGCGCGAGCAGGGCATGTCCATCCTCTTCATCAGTTCCGAACTCGAGGAAGTCGCGCGCGATTCGCAGCGCGTGGTCGTTTTGCGCGACCGGCAAAAGGTCGGCGAGTTGACCGGCAAACAGATTTCGGAAGAAAACATCATGCACACGATTGCAGGACATTCAGGGAAATGAACGCTCAACGTCCAACGCTCAACGTTCAACTTCCAACTCCGAAGCCGAGTGGAATGTGGGGTGTTGCTGCCGGGGCGCGGCGCTCACGCCGCTTCAACGCCCGAAAGCACGGCTGGTTTGAAAATTTTCACCGCACTTCAGTTCGGATGCTGAAGCGATCTGAAGGTCGCGTCCCGTTCCGTTGCGTTCGACAATCCCGCCCCTCTTTGAATGTTGAGCGTTGGACGTTGAATGTTTCCTAATTCTCTCCAAATCCACGAATGGCCTCCAACAGATTTCAAAAACGCGAAGTGAAGTGGTGGCACAGCTTGGTCTGGCCCGTCGCCGGGCTGGCGCTGTTGCTGTTGTTCAACCTCTGCTTCACACAAGGTTTCTTCCACGTCGAAGTCCGCGACGGACGGCTCTACGGCGTGTTGATTGACATCCTCAACCACGGCTCGAAGGTCATGCTGCTCGCGCTCGGCATGGCGCTCGTCATCGCCACGGGCGGCGTGGACCTGTCCGTCGGCGCAGTGATGGCGATCGCCGGTGCAGTCGCGGCGCAACTCATCAACAAGGCGGGCGTGCCGTTCCCCGTGGTCATCGCCGCCGCGCTGGCCGTCGCGCTGGTGGCGGGTTGCTGGAACGGATTACTCGTCGGCATCTTCAAAGTGCAGCCCATCGTCGCGACGCTCATCCTGATGGTCGCCGGACGCGGCGTCGCGCAACTCATCACAGACGGTCAAATCATCACGTTCACCGACGAACGACTCACCTACATCGGCAATGGCAGTTTTCTCGGTCTGCCTTTTCCCGTGCTGTTGAGTCTGGCGATGCTCGTTCTGACGGTTTTGCTGACGCAGAAAACGGCGATCGGACTTTTCATCGAATCCGTCGGCGACAACCAGACGGCCAGCACT
>CAZFNB010000446.1:0-3264 GCA_964520235.1 uncultured Bifidobacterium sp.
GAGATTGATTTGAACGAATCCGACCTCTCGAAAATTTCGCTGAACCAACGTTGCAGCGTCAGCCCCGAGGCATATCCGGACAAACATTATGACGGCTACGTGGCCGAGATCGCACCCGAAGCCAACCGCGCCAAGGGCACGTTGCAAATCAAGGTTCAGATCCGCGAGCCGGACAGATATCTCACCCCGGAATTGAGTGCCAAGGTCGAGTTCCTGAAATAAAAAGCGGCGATGCCATCGGCACCGCCGCCTTGATAGAATGCTTTGAAGACTTAGGCGAGCGACTTGACCTTCTTCACAATCGCCGCCGCATCAATGCCGAACTTGGCGAGCAGTTCCTCGGCCTTGCCGGAGCGCGGCAGTTCGCGCACGGCCAGCTTGTGAACCTTCACACCTTCAGCGCTGAGTTCACCCGCAACGGCGTCACCCAGCCCACCCTCGGCATAATGTTCCTCCACTGTAACCACGATGTTGTTCGTCTTGGCGGCAGCGGCCTTGATCACATCCTTGCCCAGCGGCTTCACGCAGTAAGCGTCAACCACCGTGATGCCGATGCCTTCCTTTGCCAGCGCGTCAGCGGCCTTGATGGCTTCATGCAACGTCACACCCGCAGCGACGACCGTAACCTTGTCGCCCGCACCCTGGCGGACAACTTTCGCGCCGCCGATGGGGAATTGTTCGTCGTTGCCGTAAATCACCGGCGTCTTCGGGCGCGAGGTGCGCAGGAAGAAAATACCGCGATTCGCCGCCATCACTTCGAGCAGTTTCTCCGCGCTCACGGCGTCGCTCGGATAAAACACCGTGCTGCCCGCCACCGCGCGCATCATCGCGAGGTCTTCCAGCGCCATCTGCGACGGGCCGTCCTCACCGATGCTGACACCGACATGTGAGCCGACGAGTTTGAGGTTTGCCATCGAGATGCCCGCCACGCGGATATGATCGAACGCCCGTGTGAAGAACGTTGCAAACGTGGAGGCAAACGGCACCTTGCCCCGCGTGCCGAAACCGATCGCCACAGCCACGAGATTTTGTTCCGCAATGAAACATTCCGTGAAGCGATCCGGGAATTTCTTGAAAAACTTTTCCGCGTAAGTGGAATTTTTGGTGTCGCCGTCCATTGCCACGATGCGTTGATCCGCCTCACCGATGCGTGTGAGAGCTGCGCCGTAGGCTTCGCGTGTGGCGACGAGATCGCCAAGCTTGTAGCTGATGGCAGGATAGCTCGCGGGTGCGTTGTTCGCCGGAGCAGGCAATGCGCTCGGCGCGGGAATCGGCACGCCGGCGGCGGACCTGGCCGAGGGCTGGAGTTCCGCGATCGCTTTGGCAGCTTCCTCCTTGTTGAGGGGTTTGCCGTGCCAGTTGTCCTTGTCTTGGAGGAATGAAACGCCGCCGCCCTTGTAGGTCTTGGCGATGATGCACAGCGGCTTGTCATCAAGACCGATGCCGCTGAGGACTTCGAGGATTTCCTCGATGTCATGGCCGTCCACATCCTCGACGCGCCAGCCGAACGCCTCAAAACGCTTGCGATAAGTCGTGATGTCGTGGCCGAACGCCGTGGCCTGGCTTTGACCGAGGCGGTTGCAATCCACGATGCCGATGAGATTCTTGAGTTTGTAGATGCCGGCAAGCGACGCAGCTTCCCACACGGCGCCTTCGGCGATTTCGCCGTCGCCCATCAACACGAATGTGTTGTAATCCAGTTTGTCGAGACGGCCCGCGAGCGCGACGCCGACGCCGACACCCAGACCCTGACCGAGCGAACCCGTTGCCACATCGGCAAACGGCAGGCGCGGTGTAGGATGACCTTCCAAATCGCTGCCGATGGTGCGCAACTTCACGAGTTCCGACACCGGGAACAAACCGGCCTCGGCCCAGGCAGCATAGAGGATCGGCGCCGAATGACCTTTCGAGAGAATGAAGCGGTCGTTGTTGTGATGTTTGGGATTCTTCGCGTCATAGCGCATGTGACCGAAGAACAGCGCCGACATCACGTCCGCCATCGAGCAACAGGAAGTTGGATGTCCGCTGCCCGCCGCAGTGGTGGCGTTGATGGAATGGATTCGCAACTGGTTTGCGATACCCTTCAAAAGTTCAATGTCAGTTTCAATCATGGAGCGCCCACATTACCAAGAACTCGCGCGCTACGCCAAGAATGAAAATCGGCACGGAACCGGGTGAAATGGGCAGGACTTCCGCTCTGGATCGAAACGTCGAACAACCGCTTCACTGCGGCAGTTTATGGGTCGGAATCGTGCAAGTCGGAATCGCGCTTACCGCGTTCAAGGTGTAAACACCGCCTGCGGGACATTTGACCATCGCTGAATCCTTCAGATACGGCGTGATGTCTTTTTCAACCGGCACCGCCTCTGCGGTTTTACCGCTCTCCAGCGCCCACTGCTGTTTCGCGCCGTCAAGCTGGCGCAGGTTGTTGATGCAGACATCCTGGGTTTGAGCCGCCACCTGCGTCACCACCACGCGCGATTGCGCCTGCGCCAAGGCCTCGGCCTGCTGTGCCGCGCGTTGAGATTCCGCCACCGCCTGCTCCTGCGCACGTTGCGCGACGGTCTGCGCGGTCTGGGCCTGTTGAGCGAGCTGCTTCTTGTCGTCACGCAATTGCCGGACCTCGTTCCGCAACCTCAACAACTCCTGACTGTCCTTTTGCAACCGCTCGATTTCCGCCGGAGCCACGGCGCTCTTTTTCAACTCGGCAACCTCGGAATGGAGCGCCTCCACTTCCTTCACCTGCTCCTCAAGTTTTGCGATCGCAGTCGTCTTGGAATTGTCTTTCGACCAGAACAAGCCGGCGGCACCGAGCGCAACCACGGCCACGAGCCTTGGAAGAATGGTTTTCATGGGATTGATTTGCCTGTTGCGCTGCGCCGCGTCAAAGGGAAAATCCACCTTCCCGCGAGCATAATTTTACCGGGATATTGTCATCGCCGGTGTTATGAACCTTTCGTTTTGCCGGAGAAAAGAATCCGCTCCAACTGGTCATGGAGCACATCCAGCCCGCCTTCGCTCCACAAGACATGATCGGAGCGTTCCATCTTCTGAGTCACAGACATCTGCGCGGCGTTGCGGCGGGAAATCTCATCATCAGACCAGCCGCGCGCCTTGAGACGTTCCCGCTGGGTCTGCGCGGAACACGCCACGCACAACACAGCTTCAAAATCCTTTTCAGCGCCGGTCTCGAACAGCAGCGGGATGACCACCACGGCCATGGGTTTGTTCCCGGCACGCCACGTTTGAAGCCGTGCCTGCCAG
>CAZFNB010000447.1:0-3262 GCA_964520235.1 uncultured Bifidobacterium sp.
GGTTGAAGAATTTGACATCGGCGAGTGAAACGCGCTCGCCGCCAGGCAGCGTCAGGCGATGCGTGAAGCTGAGTTCCTTGGTGCCGTTTTCCAGGTGCGGATCGAGCGACGCCACCTGTCCGCTGAACTGGAACGGTTTTCCGTCCTGGGCGGACACAAGCCTCGACGTGTGACCCCAGCGCGCCAGCCAGTGAAGCAGTTCGCTGTCCGTGAGTATCAAAGTGTCATTGCCGTCCTGTCGCGTGCGATGTGTCTCCGTGAGCCAGGTGATGAATTCCCAGTCGGCGGGCGGAAACAATTCCTGTTCGTGCGCCGCGCGCGTGGCAAGATCAACCAGATCGCGCAGCGTGCGAATCTTTTCGCCGGTGCGCGGACGGAACAGATGAAATTGAACGCCGAAGCGATAACGGGACGGCGCTTCCTCGTCCTGTCGAGGAGAGCAAACAACGCGAAGCGTGGCGCGCGGCGTGTCGAGATGCGGCGGTTGCTGGGGGAATAGCCAGTTCTCCAGTTCCTGCACGAGTCTGCGTTCGCGTTCGACTTCCTGTGCCTGCGCAAAACGGTCCAGATTCGCGTGAGGGGAAAGCTCGGGTGGCATGGAACGCTTGGCCCGCAGGAAAAGGAATGCAAGTTCCTCGAGCCGGGCGTTGCCGGTGGCGGCGAGCATCTTGGGCCACCAGTCGGCGGCGGGAAAATCCTTCCGCGAGAGCGAAAGTTTCTCGAAATAATCCTCGAGCAACAGCCATGAGCGTTGCGAGTCCGGGCAGGTGGCGAAGCTGCGGAGTATGTCCTCGCGGCTGGCGACGGCGGTTTTCGAGTCCGAGAGTTCGCGGCGCAGATCGGCAAAGGCGCCGTAGGTGTCCGCGAGGACTTTGTTGTGAGCGTCGTATTTGCTGGCGCACCCGTTGCCGCGCGCCGCGTGACCGTTCCCGTTTTTGAATGTGACTTTCGCCATTTCTGATTTACGTCCGTGTATCGTCCATCATCACGCCACGGAACGGGTGCGGGGTCAATGAGAAGTTTTCCCCAAACTTCTTCGCAATGGTTCCACAGCGGAATTCCATCTTTACAATGTCCGCGTGGTTTGCAAGTCTGCGTTCTGATATGACGAAGAAATTTCTGCCGTTGCTGATGTGCGTGGCGCTGCTTTCCGGTTGCGCGACCACCTTCACAAATCTTTCCGCCCAGCGCCAGGCGCGCAATCCGAGCAACCTTTACCCGGTCGAGGTGAAGTTTGACACCAAACAACAATCGCTCCGATGGGACAGCATCCAGCCGTACGTGATTGTTGGACGCGAACAGTTTCCGTTGCGCTCAACCAAGCTGATGAAGAATCGCTGGGAGGGGCTTGTGCCCGTGCCTGCGGACAAAAAGGAAGTCACCTACTTCTACAAGTTCGACTACCAATACAATGATTTTGGCAAACCGCCGAGCACCGACAGCGCCTCCTCGGCCAACTTCACACTGCGTATCATTGATCGCTGAACGCGGTCAGCCCATCGCGGTTCCGTAGAGCTTTGCAAAATCTGCCGCAGTCACAGGGCGGGGATTGAATGTGGCTGTCCATTGTTTTCCAGCTTCCTCTGCGAGCGCGGGGATCAATTTTTCCGAAACACCCAGTGCAGCCAGCGAACTGCCAAGACCGGCCATGCGATTCATCGTCTCCAATTGCGCGGCAAGTTTTTCGGTGGCGATTTGCTCGTTGTCGTCCCTGAAGGCTATCCCGGCGAACACCGCGAGTTCTGCGTAAAGCTTCCGTGCCTGTGAATCGTTGCCATTGAACCGGACAACATGCGGCAGCATGGCACCCACGGCCTGCCCGTGAGCGATGCCACAATGTGCCGTGAGTGGATTAGCCGCGCTGTGCGCCGCGCCGAGCATCGAATTCTCAATCGCCATCCCGGCCATTGCCGCGCCCAACAGCATCCGCCCGCGCGCTTCGAGGTCGTCGGGATTCGTTATCACGATCGGAAACGCGCCCGCGCACAAACGGAATGCTTCACGCGAAAACATCTGCGAGAGGACCGTGCGCTTTTTTGTCACGGCGGTTTCCACCGCGTGCGCCACGGCATCAATCCCCGTGCAGGCGGTGACGCGCGGAGGTTGGGAAATCGTCAGTTCAGGATCGAGTATCGCCACACGTGCGGCACATTTGGGATCGAGGCACGCCATCTTTTGATGTGTGACTTCATCGGCTATCAGCGCTGCGCTCTGGCATTCGCTGCCGGTGCCGGCGGTTGTAGGGATTGCAATGAATGGCAGCATGGGTTTCATCGCTTTGCCGACACCCCAGTAATCCTGCATCCGTCCGCCGTTGGTGAGGATGAAATTGCAGCCTTTGGCTGTGTCCATCGAACTGCCGCCGCCGAGACCGATGAGGGCATCAATGCCCGCTGATTTGGCGACCGAGACACAATCATCCACACATTTTGTCGTCGGATTTTCCCGGACGCGGTCGAAAACGGTCACGCGAAGCCCGGCTTTTTCAAGTGAGCGCTGCGCCCGTGCCGCGTGGCCCGCGCCAACGATGCCCGCATCAGTGACCAACAGCGCGTGATGTACGCCGGGTGAGAAGGTGATTTCCCCCGTGCGATCAATCTGCCCCCTGCCGAATAGAATCCTCGTGCGCGCGTGCCAGTCAAAAGAAGTTTGGTGCATTTTGATTTGTCAGACGGATGGCGGGGGCGTGCTGTTCAAGTTAAACCAAGAATAGAAAGGCACCTGCCTTGATGAAAGAATTTCTCTTTTACGATGCCAAGCGCGTCGTTAGACTTGCGGCATGTCCGAGATCGTCAAGTTTGTCAACAACGGTGCGAACAGCATCACGCCTGCTGTCGCGGAGAAGGTGCTCCGGCAGTTGCCGCAATGGAAGCTGGAGTTCACGCAGATTCATGCACCGTTGTTCCCGCACTTGGTGGATCAACTGGAATTTCTCGCCGACGCTGTGGAGGACGTGCTTGAGGGCGCTTACAAAGAGCTGCCTTACTCGGCGTTTGCCCAGGCCGTTTTCGCCCTGGTCTATGCGCACAAGAAGCTCGGTATCATTCCAGACAGCGTATTGAGCCTCGGCTACGCGGACAATTCCAGCGTGGTGCGCGCGGTTCTCATCCAGAACGAGAAGGCGTTCGCGATTTACGCCGGCACACAGGGGCGCGACTGGCATCGCATCACCAGCCAGCCGTGACGCGTGGTTCAATCCATCTTTGATTTCGCAAGAAAACTGGTTTCAAGAAACTGCCGGAAGGTCTTGCGCTTCTCCAGA
>CAZFNB010000448.1:0-3260 GCA_964520235.1 uncultured Bifidobacterium sp.
GAGTGCTCATCCGCTCCGCCGGGCCGAACCGCAGATTTGATGACAGCACTGTCCTCGAAGCAGACGATTTCCTGCGGTCGAACTAGGCCGCTTTCCGCCGCCAGGCTGCAACGAACATCCCGTTGCCGCCCAAATCCTGCGGCCATATCCATTTCTCAACAGCCGGCTCAGGCCGGCTGTTTTTCTTTTCGCCAACAGGCGGCAATGGCAGCGCCTCGAACTCCGGTTGAGTCAGATTGAAGTGCTCAACCACTTTGACCGTTTCAGGCTTCGTCAGCGTGCAAACTGCATAGACCAATTTTCCACCCGGCTTCACGGCGGCAGCAGCGTGAACCAACAATCGCTTCTGGATTTCGGAAAGCTCATTCACGTCCGCCAGCGTCGTCGTCCAGCGCGCATGGGGATTTCGCTGCCACGTTCCGATGCCGCTGCATGGCGCGTCCACCAACACGCCATCGAACTTTGTCTTCGTTGGAAGTTTCGCACCGCCATCCCAGGCTGCTGCGCGGTAATTGAACATCTTCGCCCGTGCCGCGCGACGTTTCAGTTTTGCGAGCCTCCACTCCGCGCGGTCACTCGCCCAGATCAATCCGCGATTCTCCATCAGGTCTGACAGGTGCAACGTCTTGCCACCTTCGCCCGCGCAGGCATCCCACCAAGTCTCGCCCGGCTTCGGATCGCAAAGCAGCCCGACCATTTGCGACGCCACATCCTGTATCTCAAATTCCCCAGCATGAAACTCCGGCGACCTGAACAAATCCTCCGCTCCCTCGTAAAGCACGGCATCAGACAGTCCTGTATCTGCCATCGTTTTTGCGCTGCCGAGTTTTTTCGCGAGCGATCTCCCCTGCCCCTTTCTCGCTCGCAGCCACAGCTTCGGCTCCCTTTGCAACGCCCGCAGCCACGCATCGGTCACATCCACGACATCATTCGCCCAAGCCGGAACAGCCTTGTCGCGCAGAGACTCGGCAAGTAGCGCGGAGGAATTTTCCCGGAAACTTTGCACCAGCTTTTGCGCGCGACGGACTCCCGCTTCCACGCCACGCTCATCCTTCACCCAACCGAACCAGCGGAAATAATCGAACACCGCAGAGCTGACCTCTGCTTTGAGTTGTGTATCCCATGTCTTGCGCGTGCTCAACACCTCGCGCAACACGGCATCGGCTGGCCGCTCACGGCCTGATGCGCCGATGATTTCCGCCGCCAGCGACAACACCGATGACGCCTTGCCTCGCTCTTTCATCCGTAAGTTCGTAGATTCCATTCGTCCAAAAGTTCCTTGGGAATTTCTGTAAGAAAGCGTGAGGGCTGCTGCATCGTTGCACCGCTGTTGCCAAAACCGGCGCGGATGAGCGGGTAGCTGAGATACAGTTCATTCTTCGCGCGCGTGACCGCCACGTAAAACAATCGCCGCTCCTCCTCCTCGCCTTCGGCGCTGTCGAGCGAGCGTTCGGACGGAAACAGCCCATCACAAAGCATCATCACGAACACCACGTCGAACTCCAATCCCTTCGCCTGATGAATCGTCGAGAGACGGATTTTTTCGTCGTCGCGCGTGGCGGGCCGGTCGTCCTCGGCTTCAACGTTTGTGAGCAACGCGAGTTGCGTGAGGAATTCCTCCACGCTCTCGAACTGTTGCGAGAACACCGCCAGTTGCTCCAGGTCTTCAAGGCGCGAGCGATAGTTCGCATAGTTCTCCTTCAGATAATCCTCGTAGCCCGCCTGGATGACGATCTCCAGCATCCTGCCCGCGCTCTTGCGAACGTCCACCGCCTCAAGTTGCGAAATCGTGGTGGCAAACTGCGCCCATGCAAGCGTTGCTTTTTTGGGAACAGCCTTGATGCAGCCTTGCAATACCGTTGCGATGGGGCTTTGGATCTTGGAATTTGAACTTTGAACCCCGGCTTCAAACGTCCGCCACAATTTGTCCGCGCCCTTTCCACCGACGCCCGGCAGCAATTGCGCGATGCGTTTGAAGCTCAACTCATCGCGCGGGTTGTGAACCAGTTTGAGATACGCCGTGGCGTCCTTGATGTGCGCCTGCTCGAAAAACCGGATGCCGCTCGTGATGCTGAACGGAATGTTGCGCCGCGTCAGTTCAAGCTGAAGTTCAGGCGCGTGAAAATGCGAGCGATACAGCACCACCATGTTGTTCAACTCGAACCCCTCGTCGCGCAACTCCAGCACGCGTTGCGCTATGAACGCCGCTTGCTCCGAAGTGTCGCCGCAGGTCACCAGCACCGGCTTCGCACCGGATTTGCGGGCAGGCGTCAATTCCTTGGCGAACTGTTGCACGTTCGCGGCGATGGCGGCGTTGGCCACGGTCAAAATCTCCGGCGTGCTGCGATAGTTTGTCTCGATCTTGTAAATCTTTGCGCCCGGATAGCGCTCGGGAAACTTGAGGATGTTCTGAAAATTCGCGCCGCGCCAGGCGTAGATGCTTTGCGCGTCGTCGCCCACAACCATCACGTTCTTCGTGCGCCCGGCCAGCAGGTCAATCAGATCGCTCTGAAGCTTGTTTGTGTCCTGATACTCGTCCACGAGAACGAACTGGAAGCGCCGCTGGTAATGTTCGCAAACGTCTGCGTGTTCTCGCAGCAGCTTCAGCCAGAGCACGAGCAGGTCGTCGAAATCCATCGCGTTTGTGGCGAGCTTGCGCGCAACGTAACGCTTCCAAACGTCCTCGATCTGCGGCGCGAGCGTGTCAAAGTATCCGTATTCCGTGCCAAGAATTTCCGCGACGGATTTTTGCTTGTTCAACGCGAGCGAAAAGATGTCGCCAAGCACCTCGGCCTTTGGAAAGCGCGTGGCTTTCACGTCAATGTCCGCCTCGCCCACGCACGTCGCGATGAGATGCTTGGCGTCCTCGCGATCCATGATGGTGAAATCCCGCTGGTAGCCGAGCAACGGCGCGTGCTGCCGGAGGATGCGGTTGCCGATGGAATGAAACGTCCCGCCCCAGAGCGACGCGAGTTCCTGCCCGAGCAAATCCGCCACGCGCCGCATCATTTCACCGGCGGCCTTGTTCGTGAACGTCAGCAGCAGGATGCGGTCGGCGGGAATCCCCTGCTCCAGCAGATAGGCGACGCGATACGTGAGTGTGCGCGTCTTGCCCGAGCCTGCGCCGGCAATGACCAGAGCCGGACCGGGCGGCGCGGTGACGGCGGCGAATTGTTGTTCGTTGAGTTCGCGCGCGTAATCAATCTGAAGGTGGACTTCAGATCGGAACGGTTCGAGAACGTATTCGCGCGACATGGCAG
>CAZFNB010000449.1:0-3256 GCA_964520235.1 uncultured Bifidobacterium sp.
GCACCTTGATCATGAACTGCGGCAACGTGCCGTCCTTGGCGCGCTTCTCGACGTAGTCCGCAAAATCACCACCGAGCCGCTTGATGTAGGTCGCGTGTTTGTCCAGCGATTCGAGCAATGAGAGAATTTCCTCAAGCTGCTTCGGATTGAATTCCTTTCCGTCCGCAAGGTTCTTGAGCTTCACTTCCTCCACGCCGTTCTGGAGCAAAATGCGGTTGAGTTGAACGTCGTCGTCAATGTAATCGGTCTTCTTTTTGCGCGTGATGCTGTAAAGCGGCGGCTGCGCGATATACACGAAACCCTGCTTCACAAGCTGCGGCATCTGACGATAGAAGAACGTCAGCAGCAACGTGCGGATGTGCGACCCATCCACGTCGGCATCGGTCATGATGATGATCTTGTGGTAGCGCAGCTTCTCGATGTTGAATGCGCCTTCACCTTCGCCATCGCCAATGCCGGTGCCGATGGCCGTGATCATCGTGCGGATTTCATTGTTCTGAAGAACCTTGTCCAACCGCGCCTTCTCGACGTTGATGAGCTTGCCGCGAATCGGGAGAATCGCCTGAAACTTCCGGTCGCGTCCCTGCTTGGCCGAACCACCGGCGGAATCACCTTCGACGATGTAAAGCTCGGTGTTTTCAGGATCACGATCAGAACAATCAGCCAGCTTGCCTGGCAATCCGCCGCCAGTGAGCGCTGATTTGCGCACGGCCTCACGGGCCTTGCGCGCGGCCTCACGGGCCCGCGCCGCATTCAGCCCTTTGTCCACGATTCGTTTGGCGATGGGTGGATTGGCATCGAAATACGCCATCAACCCTTCGTAAGTCACCGAACCCGTGATGCGCTCCACTTCGGGCGAGAGCAACTTGACCTTCGTCTGCGACTCAAACTTTGGATCGCTGTGCTTCACCGAGATCACCGCCGTCAACCCTTCGCGCACGTCGTCGCCGGTGATCTGCGGGTCTTTCTCCTTCAGCAACTCGTTTGACTTGGCGTATTGATTGATCGCCCGGGTCAGCGCGCTGCGGAAGCCGGACAGATGTGCGCCACCATCCGGATTGTGGATCGTGTTTGTATAGCACAACACCTGGTCGTTGTAGCTGTCGTTGTATTGCATCACGACCTCGATATGCACTTCGATGCTCTTGTCATCGAGCTTCTCGCTGGTCTCCTTGCGGAAAGCAATCGGTTTTGGATGCAACGGCTCTTTGTTCTTGTTGAGCTGTTTGACAAACTCTTCGACTCCGTTCTTGTAGTAAAACCGCTCCGGCTCGGCCGTCGTATTGCGCTCGTCGGCGAAAATGATCTCCAGACCCGAATTCAAAAACGCCAGCTCACGCAGGCGTTGCGCAATGATGTCAGATTTGAACGTCACCGTTTCGCGAAAAATCTCCGCGTCGGGCATGAAGGTGATAAGCGTGCCCGTTCCCTTGGCTTTGCCGATGACGTCGAGTTTCTTCACCGTCTTGCCGCGCTCGAATTCCATCGAGTGAACCTGCCCATCGCGGGAAACCTCCACTTCGAACCATTCGCTTACCGCATTGACGCACTTGGCGCCGACGCCGTGTGTGCCGCCAGAAAACTTGTAGCCGCCCTGCCCGTACTTGCCGCCTGAGTGCAACGTCGTCAGCACCAGTTCGACACCGGGCAAACCGGATTCCTTGTTGATGTCCACCGGAATTCCACGCCCGTTATCGCGGATGGAAATCGAACCATCCACATGGATTGTCACCTCGATTTTCGAGCAGTGTCCGGCGAGATGTTCGTCCACTGAGTTGTCGAGCACTTCACTCACGCAATGATGAAGCGCCCGCTCATCCGTGCCACCGATATACATGCCCGGCTTTTTGCGCACGGCCTCCAGTCCCTTCAGTTGGGACAGCTTGGAAGCGTCGTAATCCGTCTTCACCACCGTGCTTGACGGAGGCATTTCTTCCACAGTTTTGTCGCTAGAATTCGCCATAAATTTCCGCTGGGAATCATTCCTTGAATCCGCAGGATTTCAGATTGAAAAGAATAGAAAATCAGGTGCGCTGGCACAACTTTTATTTGGGGTAAAATCAGGTCAAAAACCACAATTAGTTGGGCTGGATGCCTTGTCCAAAAACGACGGGTTGTGCTTGCCGCCATACATCCAATCCAACGATTTCAGCCCCGGAAACACGGTTGCTTCAGAATAGATTCAACACGCTTGGTAACACTCTGAGATAATCATCTGTCACACGATAAAATTACGCCGGCAAAATCACAAACGTTTGGAATGTTCTTGAATTGCGTGAATCAAAAACAGGTGCTTCGGTGACGAAAGTGATTTCAGATTGAGCCCATCTCCGCCGCCGCCTACGTTGGGCGAAAATGAAAGCCGTTCGTCTCATCCAACCTGGCCAACCGCTTGAATTGTGCTCAGTCCCGACACCACAGCCGGGTGACCATGACGTTCTTGTCCGGGTCAAAGCCGCAGGCATCTGCCATTCAGATGTCCATTACCGCAGAGGCAAATCGCGTGTCCATCCGCTGCCCCTCACGCTGGGCCACGAAGTCGCGGGTGTGGTGGAGCAAACCGGCAAGGAAGTGAAGTCGTTTCGCGTTGGTGACCGGGTTTGCGTCCATTATCTCGCCACCTGCGGCACCTGCGGCTGGTGCAATCAGGGCAACGAACAGTTCTGCGCCACCGGCGAGATGATCGGCAAGTATCGCGATGGCGGTTACGCCGAATTCATCCTGATGCCCGAACGCAGCATTTTCAAACTACCGGATGAAATTCCATTCGACTGCGGGGCAATCATGATGTGTTCCTCGGCAACCTCGCTTCACGCGCTGCGCAAGGCGCGATTGAAGCCCGGCGAAACCGTCGCCGTGTTCGGCACCGGCGGACTCGGGATCTCTGCGATCCAGCTTGCGAAAGCGCTCGGCGCTGGAAACGTCTTCGCAGTGGACATCAAGACAAACAAACTCGAACTGGCATCAGGATTCGGAGCGATCCCGATAAACGCAGCCTGCAGTGATCCTGTCGCTGTGATCCAGGAAAAGACCAACGGGCGCGGCGTGGACGTGGCGCTCGAACTCATCGGCCTGCCGCAAACGATGCAACAGGCGGTGCGCGTGCTTGGCATCAAGGGTCGCGCCGCGCTGGTGGGATTGATGCAGGAAAGCTTTTCCATCGCGCCGTATCAGGAAATCATCAACAAAGAAGTCGAAATCATCGGCGTGTCGGATCATCTGGCGGCCGAAATTCCCGGATTGCTGGAATTCGCGC
>CAZFNB010000450.1:0-3243 GCA_964520235.1 uncultured Bifidobacterium sp.
GACGCGTCGGAGCAGTAGGAGAATTGGCTGGTCAATACTTGCGTCAAAACAATCACGCACGTCCCTTGCGTGAACCGCGAATCTGACCGGCGTAGGCATGTTGAAGGCGGCGGATGAGCGGCGATGCGGAAATCGCTTTTCCATCAAGTGACTTCACACCGACAATCCCCCATGAACTGAGCGAAAGGAAAATGCCGTCCGCTTTTTTGAGCGCAGACGGTTTGATGTTGCGTTCACGTGATCTGACGCCGAGCGCGTTGCAAAGTTCCAGGACGGTTTGTCGCGTTACGCCCGCCAGAATTCCGCCCGAAAGCGGAGCGGTGCAGACGGTGTTGCTTTCAATCCAAAACAAATTGCTGGAACTGGCTTCGACCACGAAGCCATCCGTGTTGAGCAGCAATGCCTCATCCGCGCCGGCTTTGTCGGCTTCCATCCGGGCCATGATCTGGGCGAGTTTATTGCAGGTTTTGAACTGCGCCAAAGCTTCGCCGGCGGGAAGCCGGAATGAAGACGTGACCACCTTCCAGCGTTGCGCTTTGCGACCTGTGAGGACTGGCGCAGGGTGAAGCGTCATCACGACGGCGGGTTTGTCCGCGCCTCGCGGCGAGTAGCCACGCACGCCCACACCACGTGAAAGCGTCAGACGCAACAACGCTTCCGGCATCCGGTTCCGCACGATGAGTTGCGCGGAAAATTTCTCCAGCTCCTTGCAGCCGAAGGGTATTTTGATCCCGAGAAAATCCGCGCCGTGTTTCAGCCGCTCCATGTGCTGCCACCAATGCTGCGGTCTGCTTCCAGTGACACGCATCGTTTCAAACAATCCGTCGCCATAGAGGAAGGAACGATCAAAAACAGAAACCATCGCACGCTTCTCGGTGACGAATTTACCGTTGATAAAGGCGATCACTGGTGAGCCTCCGACGTGGTTTCATTGCGAATCGCCGCACCCATGTTCATCGCCGTCAGAAAGCCGCGCGCCTTCGCCAGGGTTTCATCGTATTCCGCTTCGGGGATTGAATCAGCCACAATCCCCGCGCCGGCGTGAAACCAGGCTGTGGCATTTTTGCGGACCGCCGTACGGATGCTGATGCTCAACTGGCTTTCGCGGTTGAATCCCAGGTAGCCGTGGCAGCCGCAATACGGCCCGCGAGTGTGTGGTTCAAGTTCGTCAATGATTTCCATGGCGCGGAATTTCGGCGCACCGGTGATGCTGCCACCCGGAAAACATGATGCAAGCGCAGCGAAATGTGTCACGCCGCGTCGCAACCTGCCTTCGACCGTGGACACGAGGTGCTGCACCTGCGCGAAGCGTTCGAGCCGCGCGAGTTCCGGCACCTGCACACTGCCGAATTCGCATACGCGCCCGAGATCATTGCGCAACAAATCGGTGATCATCACGAGTTCTGCAAGTTCCTTGGGGCTGGTCTGGAGTTCGTAGGCCAGTTGCGCGTCGCGTGTGGCATCACTTGCGCGAGGACGCGTGCCTTTGATGGGACGCGTCTGGATGTTTGAACCGCTCAAGCGCAAAAACAACTCGGGTGACGACGAGGCGACCTGAAAATCATCGCAATCGAAATACGCGGCAAACGGCGCGGGAGAAACCGCGAGCAACCGCTCGAAGAGTTCAAGGCCTGAAAAAACGCACGGCGCGACGAAACGCTGCGAAAGATTGACCTGATAGATGTCCCCCGCCCGGATGTAGCGCTGGGCACGAACGACGGCGTTGAGAAATTCCACGCGAGAGACGTTGGATGCGACATCCGCCCTGGCAGCCCGTTGTTCAATGATTGAATCTGTAATCGCGGCAGATGGTTGATCGGAATCAATCTGGAGCAACCGTTTCCAAAATTCGAGCCGTTCGCCGGCGCGTATTTCACACCGTGACCCGTCCGGTCGCAAACCAGTGGAGACAATCCAGGTTTTGCCGAGATGATGATCGAACACCACGAGGCTGTCGTAAAATCCAACGTGGCAGTCGGGCAATTCAAGGTCGTTGACGGCGCGACGCGGCAGTTTTGGTTCTGTGAAATTTTTCAGATCATAACCCCAGTAACCGAAGCAGCCGCCAAGCGGGAACGGGAGATCAATCTCATCCAGGAGTTCGCAGCGGGCCATCAGCGCGTCGAGGATGTGCCATGGATTTCCAAACTGGATCTGTGTCTCCGGGGTTTCGCCGGAACATATCTCGCACCTGGAGCCGGACGAACGAAAGGTCAAAAACGGGAACGCCGTGACAAACGAGTAGCGCGCCTGCGGCCATTCAAAACCCGCGCTGCGCAGCAGGACTGCGCCTTCACGGGACGCAAACTCCGCAACCAACGATTCAGGCAATCGGTTTGTGGCGGTTTCATGAACGATCGGACGCACAGATAAATCGTAGCGGCCAGCGTGATGACGGGCAAAAGGATTCCTTGCCTGCCCTGCGAAGCCGAAATATCGCCAGATGATCTGAAAATCCAGCTTCAGTAAGTCGTCTTGAACCAGTTCGTCTTCGCCCAGAAGATCACGCCTTGTCCGGCGTTGTTGGTGATGGTCGCCGCGATGGTGCCGGGGTCGTTTACCGGATACGTGTAAGGCAGGCTGGCAAAGCCGTTCCACGAAAACGGCTTCAGCGGCGCGGGCACGGGCACAAGCGCGCTGCCCGCGTCCTCGGTGTTGCCGCGGAACGTCGAGCCGTTCAGTGTATAGATCGTGTCCTCCGCACGAATCTTGCCGGTGTAACTCGCATTATTCGTGTCCACCTGATTGTTTCGCAACGGATTCAACGTATCAATGATGTGACACCGTTCGACCAACACGGCGCCGTCCTCGGTCGAAATCGCGCCGTTGAGCGTCACGTCGAATTTATATGAGCCTAGTCCGCCGGAAATGAGCGCCACCTTCGCATTGCGCAGATTTTTCGCCGCGAGCGCCTCGGTGTTGTTCACGTAACAGTTATAGACGTGGGCGTTGCCACCGCGCAAACGCGGCATCCGGTCCTGGAAATTATGGTAGTAATTGTGATGCAACGTGAGCTTGATGTCGGCATTGTCGGAATCAAATTCCGTCGCACCCGCGAGATGGCCTTTCTTTTGTGAACGCGTGATGGTGACCAGGTCCTCGATGCTGAAACCGTTGCTGCGCAGGAAATCGAACATCGCCTCGGACACGCCGTTGGTTTCAAGATACAAAAACTGCTGCCGCACGAAGCTGCCTGGGCCGCCGTCGTCGCCCAGCATCCGGCACCATGAAATCGTCACGTTG
>CAZFNB010000451.1:0-3243 GCA_964520235.1 uncultured Bifidobacterium sp.
CACGACAACCAACGCGAGTGGCCTTCCTGTCACGACGACCAATTACTCGACAAGCGAACTTGAGGGCGCGTTGTCCCAGGCTGTCGAAGTGCTCCGCAAGCGCGTGGATCGTTTCGGCGTCGCCGAACCTGTGATTCGCCCGCTGGGAGACAGCCAGATTGAAGTGCAACTGCCGGGTCTTTCCGCCGAAGCCAAGGAGAGCGCCCAGAAACAGATTCAACGCGCAGCCTTCCTTGAGTTTCGTCTCGTCCACGAGAAGAGCGACGATCTCATCAAGACCGGGGAGATTCCGCCGGGTTACGAAGTGCTCAAGCGCAAGCAAAAGAGCAAGACCGGTGTCGAGAGCCTCCTGCAGTTTGTCGTGAAGCGCAAACCTGAGCGCGGTTTGACCGGGGCCATCGTGAAAAACGCCATGGTCACGCGCGGCAATCTCGGTGAGCCTGAGATCAATTTCACCCTTAACCCTGAAGGTACGACGTTGTTTGGCGAAGTGACCCGGAACAATGTCGGTCGTCAGCTTGCCATCGTGCTCGATGGTGAATTGTATTCCGCGCCAACAATCAACAGCGCGATTGAAACCGGCAGCGGTCAGATCACAGGCCAGTTCGAGGTGCGTGAAGCGTTCGAACTGGCGAACGTTCTCCAAAACCCCCTCAAGGCGCCGTTGCGGATTGTGGACTCCACCGATGTTGATCCCACGTTGGGCAAAGCGTCCGTTGACAGCGGATTGAAGGCGGCAATCATCGGTGTGATTCTGGTCGCGGGATTCATGCTGGCTTATTATCTGGTCGCAGGACTTGTCGCCAACGCGGCTTTGATGCTCAACATCGTGATCCTTCTCGGCGTCATGTGCTCCATCGGCACCACGCTGACGTTGCCGGGCATCGCGGGCATCGTCCTGACCATCGGCATGGCGGTGGATGCAAACGTGCTCATCTACGAACGTATCCGGGAGGAACTGGCGGCAGGTAAATCCATCCGCGGTGCTCTCAACGCCGGCTACGACAAGGCGTTTGGCACCATCTTTGACTCGAACCTCACCACCTTGATTGCGTCTGTGATCTTGATTTTCATGGGCACCGGTCCGGTGAAGGGATTCGGTGTCGCGCTCACCATCGGCGTCACCGTGAGCATGTTCACCGCGCTCGTGGTCACGCGATTGATCTTCGACTGGTTGCTCGACAAGAACTGGATTACCAACCTCAAGATGCTCTCGCTCGTTCGCGGTGCGAAGATTGATTTCATGCGATGGGCCGTGCCGGCATTCGTTGCAAGCTGGATGCTCATCCTTGTCGGAACGGGTTACGGCACCTTCGGACGTGGCAAGGACGTGCTGGGCGTCGAATTCTCCGGCGGCGAATCCATCGAACTTTCCTTCAACCAGCAGTCTGCTCTGGACGACGTCAAAGTGCGCGAAGCGTTGAAGCCTCTCAACCTGGGCGAGCCGCTCGTCAGTTTCCAGAAAGATGCCGCCGGGAGCGATCGCACACTGGTCGTGACTGTTCGCGCATTGTCGGAGGACAACGCGCAGCAGGAGACCATGCGCAAGCAGGTCGTGGAAAAGCTCCAGTCGTCGTTTCCTGAAGCCAAACTCACCAAGGTTGGGGGGAAACACGTCGGAGCCAGCGTCGGGGCGGAAATCACCGTCACCGCCATCAAGGCCGCGGCGATCGCGATGTTGTTGATTCTGGTTTACGTTGCCATCCGTTACGAATTCGCGTTCGCTGTCGGCGCGGTGGTGGCCATCATCCACGATCTGTTGATGACCATTGGCTGCTATTTCCTCGCGGGCCGCGAACTCAACGCGACCACCGTGGCTGCATTGCTGACCATCATCGGCTTCTCGATCAACGACACCATCGTGATTTTCGACCGTATCCGCGAAGACTTGAAACTCGGCGTGCGCGGCTCGTTCCGCGAAGTCATCAATCAGGCGCTGAACCAGACTTTGAGCCGCACCATCATCACCTCCGGCACGGTGTTCCTTGCCACGCTGTCGCTGTTTCTGTTCGGCGGCGGTCCGGTGAATGATTTCGCCTTCACGTTCCTGGTCGGCATCCTGACCGGCACTTATTCCTCCATTTATATCGCCAGCGCGCTGGTGATGTGGTGGCAGAAA
Source organism: uncultured Bifidobacterium sp. (assembly GCA_964520235.1). GTDB lineage: Bacteria > Verrucomicrobiota > Verrucomicrobiia > Limisphaerales > JADLHS01 > JADLHS01. The sequence goes on from CAZFNB010000451.1 coordinate 2,120, forward strand.
TGGTTCCATGGCGGACAACGCCCGACGTTGGGTTCGTCCGTTGCCGTGCAGACGGGTGACGGTGCCGCGGCAAAAGCCTGAAGGCTTTTCCGCTTCTGACTCCGCCTTTGTTGCGGGAGACGGAATAAGGCCGGGCGGTCGCGAAATGTTTTGAACCGTGCTTGCAACCATCGAAATCACCGCCTGGCACTGGGGAGGATTTGTCGCGTGCGTTTTGTTTTTCCTCGCCCTTGACCTCGGCGTGTTTCATCGCACTGCGCACGTGGTGAAGTTCAAGGAGGCGTTCGGCTGGACATCGCTCTGGGTGACGCTCTCGGTCTGCTTCGGTCTGTTCATCGCCCCGTCGCTTGTACACGGTTGGTCATCGCGCGACACGACGGAATTTCTCACCGGTTATATCATCGAACTCTCGCTTTCGATGGACAACGTGTTCGTCATCGCATTGATCTTTTCGTACTTCCGCGTGCCGTTGCAATTTCAACATCGCGTGCTTTTCTGGGGCATTCTCGGTGCGCTGCTCATGCGCGGCATCATGATCGCGGCTGGCGCGGCGGTGATCGCAAAATTCTCGTGGACGCTCTACCTGTTCGGAGCATTCCTTGTCTTCACGGGCATCAAGATGTTGTTTGTGGATGATGAGGGCGTACAGCCCGAAAAGAATCCCGTCATCCGGCTGGCGCGAAAGTTCTTTCCCGTCACCACGGAACTGCACGGACAGCGATTCAGCGTCCGTGAGAACGGGAAATTGCTCCTGACGCCGCTTGCGCTCGTGCTTCTCATGGTTGAAACCACGGACCTCGTCTTCGCGCTTGATTCCATTCCGGCCATTTTCGCCATCACCACGAACTCGTTCATCGTATTCACGTCGAATGTCTTTGCCATCCTTGGCCTTCGCTCACTGTATTTCGTGCTGGCGGGTGCGACGGAATACTTCCGTTACCTGAAGGTGGGTTTGTCCTTCGTGCTGGTGTTTATTGGTGTGAAGATGCTGATTGCCCCGCACGGCGACGCACCGCCGATGGCGTTTCAATACAAGATAGACAGCACCACGTCGCTGCTGGTCGCCGCGGCGATCATCATCACCTCGATCGCGCTTTCGGTCGTGGCTGGTCGCCGGGAACGCC
>CAZFNB010000452.1:0-3235 GCA_964520235.1 uncultured Bifidobacterium sp.
CAAGATTTCCGACCGCAAACTTGACGCAAAAAATCTCATCGTGCTCAATCAGTTCACATTCGGTGAAAAAGTGGAAAGCCCGGAGGCGACAAAGCTGCCGGTGAAGCTCGGCGTGGCCGTGTTGAAGGATCGCAACGGAAAAATCGAACTCGATGTGCCGGTGGAGGGCAGCCTGGATGATCCGCAGTTTCATTTGGGCAAGGTCGTGTCGCGCGCCATCCTGAATGTCATCACCAAGGTGCTCACCTCCCCGTTCGCCGTGCTTGGCTCGATGTTCGGAGGCAAGGGGGAGGAACTGAGTTTTCAACAGTTCACAGCCGGCAGATCCACACTTGACGTGGCCGGTAAGAGCAAGCTGGATGCGCTGGCCAAGGCTCTTTACGACCGGCCTGCGTTGCAACTGGACATCGAGGGCAGCATCGATCCCGAGGCCGACCGTGCCGGTCTGCGCCGCGTGAATCTGGAAAAACAGATCCGGTCGAAACAATGGATGACGTTGCGCAAATCCGACCGTGCAACGACGACGCCCGATCAGATCGAGATCACTCCCGATGATCGCGCGAAGTGGTTGCAGATTCTTTACAAGACCGGCCTTGAGCGCGGTGAAGTGCCATTGACATTGCCGGTGGCAGACGGGACGAATCAGACGGCGGTTGCTGCCACACCGTCCGTTGCTTCAGGAGACTCGGAGAAAGGCTCCGCAGCATTGTTGCAAAGGAAGGAGACGGGCAGGGCCGTTGCATCACCAGCTTCCTCATCGAACCCGGATTCCAGCGTCTCTGTTCAGCCGCGCCGTGCAAGCAACCTGGCCGAAATGGAACAGGCATTGATGACTGCGATTCCTGTTTCCGAAAGCGACTTCAAACTGCTCGCCGCCGATCGCGCAAAGGCCGTGCGCGAGTACCTTTTGCAAACCGGCAAGGTTGAATCCGACCGTATTTTTCTGATCGAAAGTTCCGGCACGGTGAAGACCAGCGGCAGCAGGGCGTTGTTGCAACTCAAGTGAGACGGCCTTTGCGAGCGGATGTAGTTCGCACATTCGCTGGCCGTGCGGGATTTGGTTCGACTCAATATCCGGACGTCCGGTATTAATTTCCCCGATTCATGAACAAACTGGTTTCCTTTCTTGTCGTTTTTTTGACTGGCACGGTCACATCCCTGAACGCCGTCGAAGCGCCCAGGCAGGCTATAAACCCCATCATTCATGCCGACGTGCCGGACATCGCGATGATCCGCGTGGGCGACACGTATTACATGAGCAGCACAACGATGCACATGAGCCCTGGCGTGCCAATCATGAAATCGAGGGACTTGGTGAACTGGGAACTGGTGAACTACGCCTACGATATTCTGGACGACGTGGACGCGCTGAATCTTGCCAATGGCAGGAGCGCGTACGGCAAAGGTTCATGGGCCAGCAGCATCCGGTTTCACAACGGGACTTACTACGTCTCGACATTCGCGCAAACCACCGGCAAGACCTACATCTACTCGACCAAGGACATTGAGAAAGGATCGTGGGAAGTGAAGTCGTTCCGGCCGATGCTGCACGATCACTCGCTGTTCTTCGATGACGATGGCAGGGCTTACATGATCTCAGGTGGTGGGCGGCTGCGACTGGTTGAGTTGAACGAAGATTTGTCAGGACTTAAACCCGGTGGATTTGATCAAGTTGTCATCACGAACGCGAGCGCTGTCGCTGGACCAAACGTTGGCCTGCCCGCGGAGGGTTCGCAGCTTTTGAAGGTGAACGGCAATTACTACCTCTTTAACATCTGCTGGCCGCGTGCCGGAATGCGCACCGTCCTCGTTCATCGTGCAGACAAGATCACCGGGCCATGGGAAGGCCGCGTGGCGCTGCAAGACAAGGGCGTGGCCCAGGGCAGCATCATTGACACGCCGAGCGGCGAATGGTTTGCGTATCTGTTTCGCGATTACGGCGCGGTGGGACGCATCCCGTATCTCGTGCCGATGAAATGGGAGAACGGCTGGCCGGTCATTGGTGTTGATGGCAAAGTGCCGGATACTTTGAATCTGCCCGCGAACAAAAGTCTTATCCCCGGCATCGTGGCGTCGGATGAATTTGATCGCAAGCCGGGCGAACGTCCTTTGCCGTTGGTCTGGCAGTGGAATCACAATCCCGACAACCAACATTGGTCGCTGACCGCACGTCCCGGACATCTGCGCCTCACCACGGCGCGCGTTGACAAAGATATTGAAGCGGCGCGAAACACGCTCACGCAACGCACCATCGGCCCGAAATGTTCCGGCACGACGGCGGTGGATGTTTCCAACTTGAAGGGTGGCGACTTTTCCGGCCTCGTGTTGTTGGCGAAAAATTATGGCATGGTCGGTGTCAAAGCCGATGGCGGCACGAACTACCTGGTTATGGTCAGCGCCGAGACGCATCCGCCGGTGGAGATAGAACGCGTGCCGTTGAACCAGACCACGGTTTACTTGAAGGCAGAATGCGATTTTAACAACCGCACGGATCGAGCGCGGTTTTATTACAGCCTCGACGGCAAATCGTGGAAATCCATCGGTGGCCCACTCAAGATGACCTACAACCTTGCGCACTTCATGGGCTATCGGTTCGGGTTGTTCAATTATGCGACCAAAACTCCAGGTGGTTCGGCAGACTTTGATTTCTTCCGCATTACCGACAAGATGACCGGCACAAACTAAACTCACATGAATCTTCCCAGCCGGATGACCCCAAAACTGTTGTCTTTGTAAACATCATGAAAATACCATTGCTCCTGCTCGCTGGTTTGCTTTTGTTTCCGCCGGCTGCTTTCTCCCAGAATACGAATCGGTTTATATTTCTTTGTTTCGGTCAATCGAACATGGAGGGTTTTCCCGGAATTCAAGAGCAAGACAAAGGGCCGGTGGATGAACGGTTTCAAGTATTCGCCGCGGTTGATTTCCCGAAACAGAACCGGACGAAAGGGAATTGGTATCCGGCCATCCCGCCATTAAGCCGCCCGGGGGCTGGCCTTGGCCCGGCGGATTATTTCGGGCGCACGCTGGTCTCCAACCTGCCGCCACACATCAAGGTGGGTGTCGTCAATGTTTCGATCGGTGGCTGTAAAATTGAATTGTTCGAGAAAGATACGTTCCAGTCGTATGCCACCAACGCACCGAAATGGATGACCAATACCATCGCCACATACAGCGGCAATCCGTATCAGCATCTCGTCGAGATGGTATTGGTCATCCATTTCGGTGCGTTGGT
>CAZFNB010000453.1:0-3234 GCA_964520235.1 uncultured Bifidobacterium sp.
CGGGAATCATTGTCACTGCGCCGTTTTCAGGTCTGGCGAACGTAAGCGTCGAGGCCGGGGGGGTGTTGCGCAGTTTCTTCAAGGAACTGGATGGAAACATCAATCGCATCGAAGTGCCGCTGGACGCGCGCGATTGCCCGAATGTTTTTGTCCGCGTACACCTGATCCGGGGTGGCGGGACGAACGAGCTTCCGGCGGAGGTTTTCGGCGATTGCCAGTTGCAGGTGGATCGTCCGGAGACGCGCATCGAGCCGGTCGTGACGCTGGCAAGCACCAACGTGCAGCCCGGGGAAATCGTTCGCGGTGTTGTAAATCTCCAGGCCGCCGGCAAACCCGTGGCCGGCGCAGGTGTGGTCGTTTTCGCGACCGACAACTCCGTGCTCGAACTTGGCGAATGGGAATTGGGTGATCCTCATCTTGTGATGTATGCGCCACGGGAACATCGAGTCAGTGTGTCCTATTCACTCGACAACCTGTCGAAATCCATCGAACGCGACAGCCTTTGGAACAAGGGATTCCTGCTTGGTGATGGATTTGGCGGGCGCGTGTTCGTGCGGCGCAACATGCAGACGCTGGCGTATTGGAATGCGGAACTGCAAAGCGACGAGAATGGCCACGTATCCTTTGAATTCAAAGCGCCGGACAATCTCAGCAGCTACCGTATCGTGGCAGTGGCGCAGTCGGCCCAACAACAATTCGGTTCGACGGAAACCAATCTTGTCATCAGCAAACGCCTTCAAGCAGAGCCGGCATTGCCACGATTCGTACGGAAAGGCGATGAATTTGAACTCCGTTGTGCCATCCGCAATCGCTTTAGCGACACAGACGAGGTTCGTGTGCGTTGTGAAGCCGGCGAAGGATTGCAACTTGTTGTAGACTCCGAGCAGCGAGTGCAGGCGTCGCGAAATATTGCAGCAATTGCGACGTTTCGCGCGCGAGCCACGGGAGAGCAGGGCGAAGCGATGGTCAGATTTTCCGCGCAATCGGGCAGTGATGAGGCGGCAAACGACGTCGTTGAAGTCAAACTGCGGCTCGAACCGCAGACGATATTGCGACGGCAGACGCTTTACGGAGAAATCGCGGAGAACGGATGGCGCGTGACGGATCATCTGCCGGAAAGCTGGTCGAACATCGTCGGGCACGCAGATTTTTATGTTTCCGGTACGGAATGGTTGCCGAAACTGGCGGGGTTGCCGGAGATCATCGAGTATCCGCACGAGTGCATGGATCAGACGGCGACGCGAGCGCTGGCAATCTGCCTTCTGGATGATTTGTTGCGTTACCTGCCGGGCGGCGAAGACCGGGCCGAACATTACAAGCAGCGCCTCGACCAAAGTGTGAAACGGATTACGGAGTCGGCGGAAGGTGACAAATCCGTGGGTTACTGGCCGGGTGCGGGAGAAAATCAGTTCGTAACCGTGGAATGCGCATGGGCTTTGTTTGAAAGCGTACGGCGGGGTGGCGATGTAAATCCGAGGCTTGCTGCGGATTTCGTAGAAAAGCTGTTTGCGTATGCAGACGAGTCGAATGGTAATGTCCCGCCATTCATCCGGAGTTTTGCGTTGATGGTTCTTTCCCAGTCGCCGGATCCTGTAAATCTCTATCCGCAGGCGGACCGCCTGTGTCTGGAAAGTGACCGCCTGGACGACGAGGGCCGCGCTTTTCTGGCGCTGGCGCTTCATTTTTCAAAATTGCTGCCCGAGGAAAAGCAGCGGTTGCTGCGCGAGGTGGATACGCTTCCGTTGGAACGTCCGTTCGATCCCGAAAACCTCGGCTCGGCCTCGCGCGCGGCGGCGGTGCGCATGTACGCCTCTGCCACGATTGAAGGTGCGTCCTGGTCGCGCGCCCAGCGGGACACGGCGCGCGGCAAGCTGCAGTCGCTCCTGCGCTCGTCAAAAAATCTGTCCACGCAGGAAAGTTTCTGGGTGCTGCTCGCTCTCAACGCGGTTCAGCAGGCTGATGTCCTGTCCATGCCAGGCGAGCGAACGCTCACGCCGCCGCCGGAATTTGTCTCGGACAACAAGGTTTCGGTGGCATGGCTGCAAAAACCGTTCGGCGAGTTCCAGCAGCTTTTCTCCGGGCCACTCGATCCCGGGCCGAAAAACTTTTTCCTCGTCCGGGCCGCGTTCCGCAGTCCGTTGCCGGAGGCACGGGAAGATCGCGGGTTGCGGCTTGAACGTGTCGTCCGCAATCTGACCAAGCCCGAGCGTGACGGTTCGGCAAGTTCGCCGCTTAAAATTGGCGACGAGGTTTTGATCACCTACCGATTGTTGTCCGACGCGAATCATTACTACGTTGCCGTCGAAGATGAACTTGCAGGTGCGTTGGAAGTGGTGAACCCCAATCTTCCGCTGGTGGCGCGGACTTACCGGCTGCCCGAAAACACAGATGGTGACGAAGCGCAACTCTCGCATTCGGAACACCGCGATCAAAAGACGGTGCTGTACTTCAACCAGCTCGGCGCAGGCAAGTCCACTTATGCCGTGCTCGCCCGCGTGGTCGGTGCCGGGCGGTTTCGCTGGCCAGGGGCGCAGGTGACGCCGATGTACGACAGCCGCTATTCCGCTGTGAGCGAAGCCACGATGCTGCACGCAGTCAGCCGCTGATGCGCCATGATTGGAATCGCAAAAATCCCGCGCACGAGGCGTCGCCGCTGGTTTAGACGGATTGCTGTCTTTGTGTCGCTTGCGTTGTTGGGAACGTTCCTCTATGCAGCGTTTGTTCCGCTGCCTGAATCCTTGGGCAAGCCTGCCGACGGTTCGATGCGATTGCTGGATTGCGAAGGGCGGCTTCTTGAGGTGGTTGCCTCGACGAGGAGCCGCGCTCAAATGCCCGCGGCTCTTGAACAGATTTCACCGTTGCTCGCCCGCGTCACTGTGGCGTTGGAAGATCATCGCTTCTACGAACACGCCGGTGTGGACCTGCGCGCTGTGGGCGGCGCTGCGTTGAGGAATCTTCGCAATGGACGGATTGTTTCCGGCGGTTCAACCATCACACAACAGACGATCAAGCTGGCAGGGGACGCGCGGCAGCGAAGCTATCTGGCGAAAATTTATGAGAACTTTGCCGCGTTACGGCTGGAACGGGAATGGTCAAAGCAGCGGATATTGGAGGAGTATTTGAACCGCTGTCACTACGGCAACCGGTTCGTCGGACCTGAAGCGGCGGCGCAGGCATACTTCGGAAAAACCGCCGGCGCGTTGACGTTGGGCGAGGCGATTTATCTGGCAGGAC
>CAZFNB010000454.1:0-3207 GCA_964520235.1 uncultured Bifidobacterium sp.
GGAAAAGGTCATCCAGCGCCGCCTGGGCCGGAACACGATGGGCTTCGGCGCGATGGGACAGAACGATCAACTCGCCGCCGTGGCGCGCGATCAGATTCTCACGCAAGTCGAGCCGGAAGATCTGCTCAATTACGGATTCATTCCCGAGTTCGTCGGACGCCTGCCGGTCGTGACCACGCTGGCGGAGTTGAGCGAGGAACAACTGGTTTCCATCCTCACCGATCCGAAGAACGCGCTGACCAAGCAATACGCCAAGCTGCTCGCAATGGAAGGCGTGGACCTGCTATTTTCCGCCGATGCATTGCGCGAACTGGCGGCGCAGGCGCACAAGAAAGGCACGGGTGCGCGGGCTTTGCGTGGATTGATCGAGAAGATCATGCTTGATGTGATGTACGATGTGCCCGAGAGCGGCGACATCCTTGACATCAACATCACCCGGCCCGTCGTCCTCGGAGAAATCAAGCCCATCATCCGGCGCAAACAGGATCGCGCGGCGGCGTGAGGTTTTTCAACCCGGCGGCCATTTCATGTGACGTCCGCCGAGAATGTGGCAATGCAAGTGCGGAACGGTTTCCCCTCCATCCGGCCCGTTGTTGATGACAAGCCGGTAGCCTGTCTGTTTCAACCCGAGTTTTGCGGCGACCTCGGCGGCTTTCAATAGCAGGTGGCCCAGAAGTTTGTGGTCGTCCGGCAAAGCCTCCGCTATGCGGGGAACCGGTTTCTTGGGAACGATCAGAACGTGTGTCGGTGCCTGGCCATTGATGTCGCGGAAGGCGCAGACAAGATCGTCTTCATAGACAATCTGTGCCGGGATTTCGCGCGCGATGATTTTCTCGAAGATGGTCTTGCTCATGGCCCGCGCCCTCAATCCACCATCAGCGTGCAGGTTTTTCCGGCCGCCTCGACACTCAGACACCGGCGCATGAATTCGACGACGTGCTGGCGCAACGACTCGCAACGCGGACTCCAGCGCTGCGCGCCGGCGAGACTCTTGGCGCAATCCCGCAGGCCAGTGAAACGGACGACAGCGGGAGAATTCTGCATCTGCTCGCGCATCGCATCGCGCAGTTGAGGAAAGAAAACCAGCTCGCCCGCCGGGCCGGCATCCGTGGCAAGACGGCGAAGATCGTTCCTTCTTTTCGCGGCGGGAAGGATGATTTCTGTCTCGTTGGATTCCACCTGAAAACCGAGGCCGCGCAGAACGGATTCAAACACGTCGGCAAATTCAGCGACGGAGACGGATTTGCGTTTCAAATCGTGCTTGAAATAGTGCAACACGGACGCGGCGGCGTGTTCGAGGAAATCAAGCTGCTGCTTGGCCTTCTCACCATCACCGGCAAGTTCCACGGAGATGGCCTCAGCGGACAGCGGAACGGTTTCGCCGGAAGGCAGTTCAAACATCAAACAATCGCTGGCGAGGAGAATCATTGCTGCGCCTCCAGCTTTTTGACCTCCTGCACGAAGTCAGTGGCTTCCTGAAAACGACGGTACACACTCGCAAAACGGACATAGGCCACTTCATCAATGTCCCGCAGCCCGTCCATGACTTGTTTGCCGATGAATTCAGCAGGGACTTCACCCTCGAACCGGTTGTTGACGTTTTCAACGATGCGCTCGACAAGGTCTTCAATGACTTTCTGGCTGATGGGACGCTTCTGGCAGGCTTTTTTGAGACCGGAGAGAAGTTTTTCGCGGGAGAATTCCTCACGCCGCCCATCGCGCTTGAGGATCATCAAGCCTTCGCGCTCGATCTCCTCGTAGGTGGTGAAACGATGATTGCACGCGGTGCATTCCCGGCGTCGGCGGATGGTTGCGCCTTCTCGGGATGCGCGTGAATCAACAACCTTGTCGTCTTGACAGCCGCATTTGGGGCAGCGCATAAAGCCACAGCTAATTGTGGCAGCCGCTTTGTATCACTCAATCTGTTGCGGCGTCAAGCGCGACGTGAACCAGCGCCAAACCAGCCATCCCACGACCAACCCGATCAGTCCCGCCACCACCACATCGGAGAGGTTGTGGCAACGAAGATAGATGCGCGACCAGCCCATCGCCGCCACGAATGCGATGCCGGGCACCAGCCATCGTCTCTCGCGAACCATTAATACGGCTGCAAAGCCCATGGCCGTGCCAACATGGCCGGAAGGAAACGAATTATACTGATGCACTCCAATTGTCCAGCGCCCGTCGTGGCGTGGCCCGTACCAACCCTGCGCAACCTTTGCGTTGGGCCGGGTGCGGCCCGTCACACTGCGGATGCTGGTTGAGACGATTCCCGCAAGGCAGCTTGAAACAGCTAGAGCCAGAGCCAGCCGCTTCCATGAGGAGTTGTTCGTTTTCCGGCCAGCCAGCCAAAGTGTGAGTGATATCACCAGCGTCGTAGGCAGATTGAGATAGTCACTGATGAACCGCGCAACCGATTTCCAGCCCGGAGATTGGTGGGCGAAAACGTATTCGTTGATTTGGAAGTCCAGATGAAACGAAATCACCAGCAGCAAAACGATCAGGCTCGCCCAAAACACAATCCACACCCGCAGAATGCCAGAGGACGGAGATTTCTCCGCAAACTGTCCGGGTCTTTCCGCATCTGTGACGTTTGGACTTGTGGGGGCAGGAAGGCTCACACTCTTTGGATAGACGGCGACATCCCGCTTGAAAAGACAATTTTTGGTTCAGCATTCTCAAGAGTCGAGACGGATCGAACATGAACTGGAGAGCAATAGGTCGCGACAGCTACAGGTACATTGCTCCGAAGACTGGGCAGATTCTGAAGTTTTCCGAGATCGGGCTCAGTCCACTGCAATCAGCAACAAGAAAATTCACCTCCGCGCCAATCGTTGCAGCAACTTTTGGTGGATGCCACCAAACCCACCGTTGCTAAATACCACCACGATGTCGCCACCTTCGACCTTTGCTGCAAGATGAGCAACGATCGAATCGGCATCGGGCAGATAGGCCGAATCCTTGCCGGCCGCACGCAGATCAGACATCAATTGCTCCGGGTTCAGCCGCTCGTCGGCCTTCAACAATTCCAACCGCGCCACCTGGGAGACAACGACACCATGGGCGTCGGCAAACGATTCAGCGAGTTCCTTCTGAAAGACATTCCGTCGCGTGGTGTTGCTCCGAGGCTCGAAAACGGCCCAAAGCTTGTCGCCGGGATATTTCAGGCGCAACGCGCGCAATGTCTCCCGAATGGCTGTCGGATGA
>CAZFNB010000455.1:0-3194 GCA_964520235.1 uncultured Bifidobacterium sp.
AGCACGGGCGTGGCGGCGACAGAGTTGGGAATGTTGGCGGGAGCGGATCGCGTGGAAGGAACGCTGTTCGGCAACGGCGAGCGCACGGGCAATTTGGACATCGTGACTGTGGCATTGAATCTCTACATGCACGGGATTGATCCGAAACTGGATTTCTCCTACCTCAACGCGATACGCGAAGTGTATGAGCGTTGTACCGGCATGACAGTTCCGCCCCGCCAGCCGTATGCGGGCGAACTCGTGTTCACCGCGTTCAGTGGCTCGCATCAGGACGCGATCAAAAAAGGTCTGGCCGAGCGAAAACGAGCCAAACAAAAGTGCTGGGATGTGCCTTATCTCACGATTGATCCAAAGGACATTGGTCGTAAATACCGCGAAGTCATCCGCGTCAATTCGCAGAGCGGCAAAGGTGGCGTGGCGTATCTGCTCGAAAGTGAATTTGGAATCATTTTGCCGAAAGATTTGCAGCGCGAGTTCGGCCCGATTGCGAACAATGAGGTGGACAAGCTTGGTCGCGAAGTCAGCGGCACAGAACTGAAGAAGATGTTCTGGAAAGAATATATCAAGCGCACCAGACCGTGGAAACTTGAAGATTTTGAATCTCAAAGCGGACGTCGAGCAGCCGTTCGGGGGATGATTCATGCGACCGCTAAAAAGGTCGGGGGCATTGAAGTCCGGGCCAGCAGGCATGTCGTTCGTTGTTGTGCGAAAATGTTACGCAATAACAAGCCCGTTAAAATTGTTGGCGAAGGAAACGGCCCGTTAGCCGCGTTAGTTCATGGCTTTGGAACAATCGGTGTTCACTTTGAAATCACAAATTACAGCGAGCACGCGCTTAGTTCCGGCGAAGAGGCAAGCGCCATTGCTTACATCCAGATCAAACGAAGCGATGGCAAATCGCGCTGGGGTTCTGGGGTGGACACAAACATCGAACTCGCCTCAGTGCGAGCCGTACTGAGTGCATTGAACCGGCTGTGACAGATGGCCGGGCTTGCGGATGTTGCAGTGTGAACCTACGCTTTCCCGCGTGGTTGAACGCATCACATGAGGCGAGCCGTAACAATCGAAACGCTGAACCGGTTCATGCAGGAACTGGCGGCGGCATCCCGAAGTCCCGGAAAGATTTATTTTACGGGCGGGGCCACGGCATTGTTGCTCGGGTTTCGTGACCAGACGATTGATATTGATCTCAAGCTGGATCCCGAACCTGCGGGCGCGTTCGAAGCGATAGCGAAACTAAAGAACCAGCTCGATGTGAACGTCGAGCTTGCCGCTCCGGATGATTTCATCCCGCGTACGGCGGACTGGCGGGAACGTTGCCGGCACATCGCCACGCACGGCGGATTGGAATTCTATCACTACGACTTCGCGATGCAGGCGCTGGCAAAGATCGAGCGCGGTCATGCAAATGACCTGAGCGATGTCGCGGACCTGTTGCGCGGCGGACACGTCAGCGTGCGCGAGTTGCGGGAGCGGTTCGCGCAGATCGAGCCGGGACTGCTGCGTCATCCGGCGATTGATGCCGCACAGTTCAAGCAGAAGGTGGAAATGTTTCTGACCACATTCCAGAAACCATGAACCTGTTCCTTCTTGATCCATCCCTGCCCGGCGCGGAACTTGTGAAACAGGGACTCGACGATTTTGCACAGGATCGGGAGACGGACTGTTCGCTGCTCCTGCTGATCGCCGCGCCGCGATTGCGGGCGTTGGGCGTGGCGATTCCGGAACGGACGGCTTCGCGACCTTTCGAGCATCAGCTTTACGACCGGCTCGCTGCCCGGCTTGGCAACGACGCGCACTCGCATTACAACAGTCTGATCCGCCGCATCGTGAGTTACGCGCGGGCGTTGGAGAGGGAGAGAAGCCGGAGCGCAAACCGTGGAAGCGTCGTTTAGCACGTCAGTAATCAACAAAACTCAGTCAACCATGAAAATGCGATGCCCATGTGGAAGCCTCCTTTCGGACAACAGTGACGACCTGCCACACAAAGGGAGGTTGATTGCAGATCAGGACTGGAACCGGTTCACGGAATCATGTGAGCGACCGGTGGGATATGATTGGCGGCTTACGAGACATATTTACCAATGCTCCAAATGTGGTCGGATAAACTTTGACGACCCACATGATCGTACTGCGTGTTATTGGTTCAAACCTGAAAGTGACAACACTCCAAAAACTCTTCTGCAATCTGTCGGGGAACTGAAATGAATCTGCCATGATGGTGTTCGCCGTTTGAACTGTTCTCCACACGTCCCGAAAGGACGCAACATGGCTGGCCGTGGGCAGTCTGTGCGCGCCCGCAGGTTTAGCCCAACGGCTATTCGGGTTTGGGCCGCTTCCTGGCCTGTTCGGAATTTGGAGGCGACTGCGCTTGTCTCTGCGACTTCCGCGCGCAATCATCTGGCATGACCTTTGTTCACCGATTGATGTCTGTCGCGGGATTCTGCGTTGTGACGTTCCTGGGTTTTTCCCAAACGTCAGCGCCTTCGGGCGAACTCGCGCCCAAGCCGCTCTTTCGTGATCCGGTTTATGATGGCGCAGCGGACCCGGTGGTCATCTGGAATCGTGCGGAGAAAAAGTGGTTCATGCTTTATACCAACCGCCGCGCCAATGCGACGAACGACGTGGTCGGCGTGGAATGGGTTCACGGCACGAAGATCGGCATCGCGGAATCCACCGATGGCGGCGCGACATGGAAATATCGCGGCACGGCGGACATTCCGCACAGCGGCGAAGCCATGACGCACTGGGCGCCGGAGATCATCGAGCATGAAGGGACGTATCACATGTATCTCACGTTCGTGCCCGGGATTTTCCGCGACTGGAATCATCCGCGCGACATTCTGCACCTCACGAGCACGAATTTGCTGCAATGGAAATACGAGTCCACGCTCAAGCTCGCGTCGGATCGTGTCATTGACGCCTGCGTGCTGCGATTGGACGACGGTTCGTGGCGGATGTGGTATAACAACGAGCGCGACAAGAAATCCATCTACTACGCGGACAGCAAAGATCTGTTCAATTGGGAGGACAAGGGCAAGGCGCGCGGCACGAGTGATCGCGGTGGCGAGGGGCCGAAGGTTTTCCGTTGGAAAAACAAATTCTGGATGGCCGTGGACATTTGGGACGGCATCCGCATCTACCGTTCGGACGATGCGCTACAATGGCAGCGGCAGCCGGAGGATTTGGTGAAG
>CAZFNB010000456.1:0-3192 GCA_964520235.1 uncultured Bifidobacterium sp.
TGGCTTAGTAGGTCACGAGCATTCAATGAATCATACCATCCAGATTTCAGAGGCCAAACCTGCCAAGAGCGCGGATCGCGATACACAGAAGGAAGCGCTGATCAAACTGCTGGGCGACGACAGTCCGGTCGTCTTCGAAGCCGTGCGTGACAAGATCATCTCCCTCGGCTCGGACACAAAGCTCTGGCTCAAGCCGTGCCTGAAAGAATCCGATCCGATGATTCGCAAGCGCGCCGAGGAAATCATCCGCCACTTCGACCGCGAATCGGCTGATGCCCGGTTTCTCTCGTTCTGCCTCCAACCCAAGGATGATCTGGACCTGGAACACGGCGCATGGCTGCTGGCGCAAACTCAATTTCCCGAAATCAACGTCGAGGCTTACAGCGCGTTGCTGGATGATTTTGCCGGCGAACTCCGCGAGCGCCTGGCACAACCTGTCTCCGCTCATTCCGCCCTCACGCGGATGAATGATTACATCTTCACGCAACTCGGGTTCACCGGAAATCTCGCGAATTACTACGACCCGGAAAACAGTTACATCAACCGCGTGCTCGACAAGCGGACGGGGAATCCCATCAGCCTTTGTCTCGTGTATCAGATGCTCGCACGGCGGTTGTTTCTCCCGATCTATTGTGTCGGCCTGCCCGGTCACACGGTCTGCCGCTACCAGTCTTCAGTCGAGGAAATCTACATTGACGCGTTCAACCTTGGCCGCCTGATGACGCACGAGGATTGCGTCAATCATCTCACTCGTTGCAACCATGAGTTGCAGGCCGAATATCTGTCGCCGATGAATTCCCGTCGTGCGCTCGCCCGCATGTGCGGCAACCTCGAACAGATTTACATTGACGCCAAGGACGAGACAAACGCCGCCCGGATGAAACGCTACCTCGCCGCATTGATGCGCTGATGGCAATCTTGGTGGGGCGGACGTTCGGGAACAACTCGGAGACCCGGACCGGTGTCGCTGTTGCGGCTCGTCGAAGTTCCGCCCCACCGGACTTTCAGGTTTACCCTCAGGAAACACGCACCACCAGGGCTGTCGTGTTGTCCCGCCCGTCATTTTGAACGGCTGCCTTTACAAGACGCTGAGCAACGTCAGGATCGGCTGAACGCAACATCTCGACCAGATGCCCGTTGAAAAGGCCTTCAGTCAGGCCGTCCGAACAGATCAAGAACACATCGCCCGCTGCGCAAGGCACGCTTCCGATTTGTGGATCAACAAACTGGTTTCCGCCTCCAAGGGCTTTTTGCAGAACATTCCGGCGCGGATGAGTGCGCGCCTCCCACTCACTGATCTGTCCCGTGCGCAACAACCAGGCAACGTGCGTGTCGTCTTCGGTGAGTTGTTTGATGTCGTTTGCTTCTGCGGGCAAATGATAGATGCGACTGTCGCCGATGTGCCCAAAGTAAACGCGCCGGGGTGTGAGCCAGCACAAGCTCATCGTCGTTTCCATGCCGCGACATTCCTCGTAACAGTTTCCCAGGTACACAAGTGCCCGATGAATTTCACGAAAAAGCTGGGTCAACACCTCGCCGGTTTCATCAAGGGAATCATTGTTGAACTTGCGAAACGCGCGCGGCAGCAGCGTCGTGATTTTCTCCACGGCAATCTTGCTCGCAAACTCGCCTGCCTTCGCGCCGCCCATTCCATCGCTCACTGCGAAAACGAAGTCCGCATCGCGTGTGCTGCCCTGACCATGCTTGCCAAGGTGATGCACTTCACGCGAATCGAACCGAAGACCCAAAAACGAGTCCTCGTTGTTCTTGCGCACCTTGCCGATGTCTGAGAGACCCGACCATTCGAGCGTGTGAACGGATTCGCTCATCGGATCTGTTTTGGCGTCGGGAAGAATCGTGGCGAATTCAAAATCAATGATGCAAAACCGTCCGTCCTTCTGGCGATAGGTGACGTTGCGCATCTCGGGATCGTCGTGACGGACGCCAAATTGTTCGAGCTCGGCAAAGATTTCCTTGATGCGCCCGTCGTCGAGCCGCTCCACACGCGTGCCGCAGTTGGTGGTGATGATGCGGACTTTTTCCGTGTCGGCTTCGAGAAGTTTCGGAACGAATGTGCAGCCACGGGCTTCAAGATGCCTGAGGACGCGGACTTCGTTTTCAAACCGTTCCCTGGCATTCGGACCGTGGTAGGCTTTGATGACCCGACCATCGAAGGTCAGGTTCACTGTCGCCCGCAAAGTATCTTTAACTTTCAACATGCGCGTTCCTTTATCGTTCCTTCCGCCGAGTATGCGAAAATCCAAGGAAGATGGAAAGCACGGCCGCTCTTGAAACTGGAGCATTTCAACCAGCGTGCTCACGGATGAACAATCGTTTGAGCCATTTGAATCAGGGATTTTTTTCGCGACCACAAAAAGTTTCATCTTAGCCATGCGTGAAATGAGCTTCATACCGGTTCACGAAGCAAACTGCTTGCGTCATGGCACTGGCCCTGCTGAAATGCGCGCACGACAATTGAGCCGTGAATCTGGGCGGTTCGATTGCAAAACCAATCACAAACAGACAGACCAACGCACATGGCTAAATACAAACTCGAATACCTCTGGCTCGACGGTTACGAACCCGTCGCAAACCTCCGCGGCAAAACTCAAATCAAAGAATTTAAGAGCTTCCCCAAACTCGAAGAGCTTCCTTGGTGGGGTTTCGACGGCAGTTCGACCCGTCAGGCTGAAGGCCGCAGTTCGGATTGCATGCTCAAACCCGTCGCGGTTTATCCCGATGTCGCCCGTGGCGAAAACTGCGCGCTCGTCATGTGCGAAGTTTACATGCCCGACAAGAAGACGCCTCATCCGAGCAACAGCCGCGCAAACATACCCGATGATCCCGGTGCATGGTTCGGGTTCGAGCAGGAATACTTCCTCTACAAGAACGGCCGTCCGCTCGGTTTCCCCTGCGGCACGAACAATTACCCCTACCCACAGGGTCTTTACTACACCGGTGTCGGTTACGACGCCGTTGGCAGCATCGCACGCGAGATCGTGGACAAACACCTCGATCTTTGCCTTGCCGCCGGCATCAACCACGAAGGCATCAACGCTGAAGTCGCCAAAGGCCAGTGGGAATTCCAGATCTTCGGCAAGGGTTCCAAGAACGCCGCCGATCAGGTCTGGGTCGCGCGCTACATCATGATGCGCCTCTGCGAAAAATATGAAGTGGACGTGAACTGGCATT
>CAZFNB010000457.1:0-3190 GCA_964520235.1 uncultured Bifidobacterium sp.
CTTATCAATCAACAAGATTTGCTCGCCTGATGCGGAGAGTTTGAAATTCGCATGAATCCCGGACGTGGCCAGACCATCCTCATCCGCCCACACGATCAGGTAACCATTGGCAGGTATCGTTGTCCCGCTCGGGAATGGCCACTTGCGCGGATTGCCTGGTTCGTCTGTGAGATAAAGTCCCGTGAGATTTACCGCCGAACCGGTCAGGTTGCGAAGTTCAATCCAATCATCAAATTCACCCTGCGGATCAGCGAGCGTGCCGGTGTTTGAGGCCATGAATTCATTGATGACCACACTGGTGTTTGCTGCCGTGGTCAAGGCAATCGGGTAATCATAGGTTTCAATTTCCGCGCGGGCTGGCGCGAACCGGGCAGCCTGGGCGGCGTTGTTCGCACGCGCCTCAATGTAGTAATGAATCTTGTTGCCTGCGGGATAGTTCGTTGTCACCGCGCCGTACACGCTGTCACCCGCCGCGCCGTCACCGTGCACGCCGTCGTCAAACATCTGGCGCATGGTAAAGCGTCCGTAGGGCTTGTCCCGGAAGTAAAGCCAGACAGAATTGACACCACTGCCGCCGTTGGAGGTGACGTTCGCCTTGATGGTGGGAATGTTCGTGGCATAGACGGTGGTCGTCGGGCCCGTGACGGAATTGATGTTGGGTTGGAGCGGGGTCAGTTCTGAATTGGTGCTGAGAAAAGTACAACGATTGGTGATGTAGGTTTTCAGCGCGAGAACGTTGCTGAAATAAGTCGCCATCGTGTACGTCTTCACCGGGTCGGCGCTGATGGCGTTCGAACTGACGGCTGCAAAATGATTGATATACTGCGTCATGTAACCCGGGTTGAAGCATTCAGACATGACCGTACGCATGTGGGCCAGATACCGCTGGCGCAGTTCCTTGATCCGCAAAAATTGGTAGAGCAACGGACGTGATGTCATCCCATCGCCATAAACAGGCGAAAGGTTGTAGTTGATGCCCATCGCCGCCGCGAACGATTCGTTGCCGTCGTGTTCCACCGGATGAATGCGCCCGCTCTCGACTTCGTAATAAAAACTGTAGTCGGCACCCTTGTTGAAATAGCTGTCATCATCCACAAACAGATTTTCGATTGCGAGAAACCACAACCACGCATCCACGGCAAAAACATTTTCACAGGCGTCCCATAACTGATTCGTGGCCGTGTTGTTGAGTATGAATATCGCGTTGATGAGGCGGCCGTACGCAATGTTTGTGGTGGAGTTGTCCGTGCGAAGGTCGTAGTTCGTCAGGTAGGTGCTTACATTTGTGTTGCCAAGATAGCCAAAAGCGTAGATCGCAGATGCTGTCGGCGGGTTGGGTGTGCGCCAACGGTCGCCATCCGTGCTGGGAAAATACGCCTTGATGAGTTCGCTGTTCTCCTGCTGCGCGAGAGAATAGACACCACGATTGTTGGTGTTCATGTAAAGCTGCGCCAGGCAGGCCCGTGGCGAGCAGCAGTATTGCGACATCAAGGTGAAATAAAGCGGCTCGCGCATGATGGTCGGATCGCCGTTGGCGTTGTTCAGGTTGAAGGTGGAGAAGCCCATCACATCCGCGTTGGTGATGATGTAATCCAGCTCGACGTTCAGTGATTTCTTGTAACCGCTGCTGGAATAGGAGGTCATCCCCTTGTAACGCGCACCGGCGGAGTAATTGGTGGCGCCATTGTCCAGCGTCATCTGCGGCGTGTAAACATTGACGCCGGTATTGCGGGCGGTGGACAGCGCGGAGGTGTACGCATTTAGCGTGGCCTGTGTATAGGTCAACGTGATCGTACGCAGAAGATTCGTGTCATAGAAACCATACGTCTGCCGCGCGCGATAAAACGTCGGCGTGCCTGCCTTTGCCCCGGCGCTGCGCCACGGTGCGTTGGTTTCATTGCCGGACAACAACGTGCCGAAGTTTGTCATCGTCGTCCACGTCGTCAGGTTTGTGGACGATTGCAACCACCAGTCGTCGTCCTTGTCGCCATCCACCTTGAGAAGCACAAAATTGTTGGAAAGATTGAGAATCACCGAGCCGTCCGCCGCGCGTGACCATCGGGGAGCAAAACCAGCAAGCACAAGCATCACACCGAACAATCGAAGAACTCGTTCCAATTTCATGATGAATACTTTAAATGCCCGACATTAAGGCGACATTAAGCCAGACCCAATCCGGACATTTTTGGTTACATTCCACGGGAAAGTTATACGAGCCTTCTCCAGTTGCCTGCATCCAGACTTGGGAACCCTTGAAGCAAAGTTGAAGAATCCCGCCCGAAAATCTGCCGGGAAATCAGTCGTGCATCCCACCGGCATTTTCGGACTCATTGCGAAGCCAGTCCAGGCAAAGCTCCGCGTTACGGTGATCGGTCATGACAGCCAAAGCCACGCACGCCCACAGCAAAACGCCGGCGCTGATCGCAAGCAAGAGCGCAAGAAGCAGGGTGGTCAGGAACATTCAACGACCTTTCCGCGCACCACTTCTTTCAAGCCGCCCTCCGGGCTTTTTTCATACTGGCAACCGCAGCCACAGTTCAGAAGATTCGGCGTGCGGACGTTCAGTTTTTCTCCACAGCGACAAACCCAGCCGCTCAATCGTGCCGGGACACCAAGCACCAGCCCGTGATCTGGCACGTCTTCCGTGACGACCGCCCCCGCACCAACCATCGCCCACCGACCAATCGTCACGCCAGGCAGAATGGTCGAGTTTGCTCCAAGCGAACATCCGCGCCTGAGACAAATCTGCGGGTACTCGGACGGACGAACCCGGCTGCGCGGCCGTTTGTCGTTTGTGAACACGGCGTTCGGCCCGATGAACACATCGTCCTCCACCGAAACCCCGTCCCAGAGCGACACCCCGCATTTGATTGTGACACGATTCCCAATTTTCACGCGCCCTTCGATGAACGTATGATCGCAGACGTTGCAGTCGTCACCGATGCTCACGCCCGCCACAACATGCGCGAACGCCCAGATGCGCGTGCGCTTCCCTACCACCACACCTTCCTCCACAACCGCCAGACGATGTTGAAAATGTTGACTCATGTTTTGCACTTGCAGGCCGGTCTTCAAACCTGCGCGCATACACTGGAACACGCACGATTAAGCCCTCATTAAGATCCGGCGAATTCGCCACCAGGTATCGGCACGGCCTCACCCTGGGTAAATGAGAAGAGCCGGCCACCGG
>CAZFNB010000458.1:0-3187 GCA_964520235.1 uncultured Bifidobacterium sp.
GTTTTCGTGTTGATGCCGATCATCGCGCCTGTGCCGTCGGGGACGTTTGGCGTGCGTTCACCTTCGAGATACGGCAGCAGCAACAGACCACTTGAGCCGGGCGCAACCTTCGACGCCTTGTTCTCGAACTGCTCGTGTGTGTAACCAAAATCCTGCCGCATCATCTCCGTGGCCACAGTGACGTTCATCGTGCAGAGCAACGGCAGCCAGCGATTCGTCGAATCGCAGAACGCGGCGATCTCGCCTTCGGGATCAATCACCGGTTCATTCGCGCAGGCGTAGATCGTGCCGCTCGTGCCGAAGCTCGCCGTGATGATGCCCTCGCGCGTGTTGCCCGTGCCGATGGCGCCCATCATGTTGTCGCCACCGCCCGCGCTAACCAACACGCCTGCGTTCAATCCGAGTGACTGCGCGGTCTTCGCCTGAAGTTTCCCGGCGGGTTGGTCGCTTGAAATCAGCGGCGGCAATTTATCAGCGAGGTCGGAATCAATCGCCGCGATTGCAGGATTCGACCAACGACGGGAGCGAACATTCAGCAAGGCCGTGCCGCTCGCGTCGCCGTATTCCATCACGCGTTCGCCCGTGAGCCAGAAGTTCAAGTAGTCGTGCGGAAGAAGAACGGTCGCGAGCTTTGCAAAGTTTTTTGGCTCATGATTTTTGAGCCAGAGTATTTTTGAAGCAGTGAATCCGGGTAGCACGGCGTTGCCGAGAGCTTTGCTGGTTTTCTTCGGCCCGCCGAGTTTATCGGTGATCTCTTCGCACTCAGCAGCCGTCGCGGTATCGCACCAAAGTTTTGCGGGACGGATGACCTCGCCGTCCTTGTCGAGCGGCACGAATCCGTGTTGTTGTCCACTCACGCCGATGGCGACGACTTCCGCCGCCACAGCTTTGGCCTGACGTAAAGCCTGTCGAATGGCAGAGGCGGTCGCCTCGACCCACGAGTGGGGATGTTGCTCTTTCGCACCGGGAGCGAGGTTGGGAATTAAATCATAACCAGTCGCGCCGCTGCCGAGGACTTTGCCATCCTTGGCATCCACGACGAGAGCCTTGGTGGATTGCGTGCCGCTGTCTATGCCGATCAGGAGAGTTCGCATTCAGATTTATTAACCCGCCCGCGCGCAGATGACACGCACAAATCTTCTCAGTTATATTTTAAGAACACTGATGGTGGATTGGTAGTGAAGGGCGACAAGCTGGGTGAATTCTCCGTCGCGGGCGCGGACAAACAGTGGTCTTGGGCTGAAGCAAAACTTGAAGGCGATACAGTCATCGTCTCGTCGCCAAAGGTGAAAGAACACAGGTTCGTGCGTTACGCGTGGCAGGGTTTTCTGCAGGCGACGCTCTTCAACGGCGCAGGACTGCCGGCTGTTCCATTCCGCACGGATGACTGATGGCGGCAGAACTTGATGCTTTGGAATCGAAGCGGCTTGATTCGAGCCAGAGAAGGATTAAGCGCGCGTCGTCGCCTTGTTTTCGCGAGACCTCAAAAAATGCTCCTGAGCTAATAGCTATGCTCCGCGTTCGCCATTGATGATCTGCAAGCCTGCCCGCATGTAGCCCAACGCGTAAGCCATGCCAGCGTGCCACGGTGCGGTGCAGCTCATTTGAGGAGCATGATCGGGGATGAGAACGCCGGTGTAATTATTTTTCTTTAAGATGCGTAACACCCGCAGAATGTCTACCTCGCCGTCATCAATGAAGGTTTCTTTGTAGAACGGCACTTTGTCGCGCACGTTGCGAAGATGCACATATCCGAGTTTGCCCTGACGGCTATAAGTGTCTACCACGTCGTAGATGTTGCCTTCAGTCATCTCGGCCAGCGTGCCCACGCAGAATTCGAGCGCGTTGCGCGGGCTGGGCTTGAGATCAATGAGCTTCTGGTAAAGTTGCGGCTGATAAACAAGGCGCGGCTGCGAGCGCACAGTCGGCATCGGAGGATCATCGGGATGTGCAGCCATTGTGACGCCTGCTTCCTCGGCGACGGGAATGATCGCATCGAGAAAATCTTTCAATCGTTTCCATAATTGTTCATGGGTCGCCGCCGCGACAACACCGGGAGCTGCGTTTCGATCATAGACCATGTTCCAAACCATTCCGTTCGGTAGTGGTTTGTCGAGCGCCCCGTCCATTCCCACAGCCTCGGCTTCCCCGCGTGCGAACGGCCCCTTCACACGTCCGGCAACTCCGGCGATGGAAAAGTTGTAGCCGAACACGGGAATGCCCGCCTTGCCAACATTGCGGATGAGTTGCTAGATGTTTTCAAGCTGCTCTAATTTTTTCGGGCCGTCGAGCAACACGTCGTGCCAGTGGGCAGGGTCGAAGTTTTCAATCGCTTCCAATTCCAATCCCGCAGCGTTGATGTCGCGCTTGATGGCAGCCAGATCTTCGCAACTCCAAATTTTGTTCGGGTCACCGGCAAGTCCCCAGCCTGAATCGTCTCCGACTGGTTGATCGCCTGGCTGATTGCTGCGCGACGAACGGAAATAATCCACAAGGTGAATGACAAGATGTGTGCAGCCGCATTGTTTGGCGAAGCGGTAATGTTCTGCGTTGAGTTGATGCCGATAAAGGCCGATACCAAGTTTCATAGGTGATTGCTCAATGGTGTGCTTGATGAGGTCTTTGTTTGAATTAGTTGTCGCTCTTGCGATAGCTCTCCGGCGGGCCGAGGTAGCTGGGCTTCACGCCGCCGCAATCCACGACGATTTTTTGCAGCACGATGGCGGGATCAACCATCCACACCTTGAACGTGTGCGAGCCGGGCGCGCTGATGTTGTGCGTGGATTTCACTTTGCGGACGCCATCCTTCACGGACTCCTCCCAATCGCGATTGCCGTCGCCAGCGGTGTAGCCTTTCGGAACGACGGTGATGATCTGTGGTGCTTCGTTATCAAATGAGACTGCGAGGCGCACGCTTTGATCGGGCGTGAAATTCAAGCAAGGCGAGATGATGGAAGTCACCTCCACTGCGCCAGTGCTGGTGAGCCACATCTGATATTCCAGCGCGGGCGAATTGTTTGGCGGCGTCACGCTCGGCGTGGTGAATGGAAAAATTGTCATGGCGGAGAGCGTTCGTCCGTGATCCGGCAAAACTTCCCAACGCGCCGTCGCGGTATCCGTCTTCTTTGTGAAGTGTTCTGCTTCGATGGAAACGCAGCCGTTCTGTTCGACGAAACCGCGCCAGTTT
>CAZFNB010000459.1:0-3170 GCA_964520235.1 uncultured Bifidobacterium sp.
ACAACGCGCCCAGCACGTTGATCAGAAACACCACTGCTCCGACTCCAAACAAGACTTCGCCCAGAGTCGCAAGCCTGAATGCCATCAGCGCAGGTTTGGCGGCTTCAAGAATCGAGATGTCTGTCTTCAAAAACTTCAACCCCTGCAACACACCGCCAACCGCCAGCGGCAACGTCATCAGCAGCGCACCCGGCATCGCCAGCCAGAAATGGATTCCAATTCGCTTCGGGCAGATTGTCGCGCCCGTGACACGGGGCAGGATGTGATATGCAGCAGCGAACATCGTCATCGCAAAGAACGCATACAGACGCAGCGTCGTATGCGAGTGATTGAACCAGGTGAAATCCGTGACACGCGCGACCTGCGGGATACCGGTCACCGCCAGCAGAGCCAGCGACAGCGCGAGCGACATCGCACCGAACTTGGTGTAGCACAACGGGCCACCGGCACACTTGACTTGTGAACCACGAGTGGTCATACAAACGCAAGTCACCACAGCCAGCGCAGGCACAAGCAACATAAGAGTTGCCGCTCCGCTCAACATCGTCATCCAAGCGGGCAACGAAGCCCCGCCCGGAATTCCCGTCCAGGTACCAAACAAGATCAACGTCCAAAAAATGAAGTGCGTGATGTGAAGCGATTGCAGTGGACGTTCGGAAAGTTTCGGGAGCAAATAAAACGTCGCTCCAAGCCCCGCAAGTGCGAGCCAGACCACCAGCAGATTGCCTGAGTACCACCACGCAATGGCGGCTTGAACGACGCCGCGCACGGGAAACAGTTGCAGCAGCAAAACCGCCGTGGAAAATATCCATGGAAACCAGAACAGGGCCGCGAGCACGAACCATTGTGATGGATACATCTCACGGCGCGCACGGCTGCTGTGCGTGACAATCGCACACACTGACATCAACACGAATGACACCAGCAGAATCGCTGTCGAGTAACGCGGCAATTCCAGCCATTCGTAACCCGTGCTGTCGCCTCCGAGGATTCCAGCCAGACCAAGAAATACACCGATGTGCCAGATTTTAGCACCGGCAACGATGACCGCGGGGCAGCAAAGTTTCACATCACCCAGCCGCGAAATCAGCCAGAGCCCGACGGCCAGCCCTGACGGAACGCAGAAACCATAAACAAGTGCGTCCGCCCAGACCGCGTAAGCGCGCCCATACGTGAACCACGCACAATCCGCGAGCATGTCGGGCTTGTGAAACTTGAGCGACGCAACCAGCCCAAAGATGGAACTGATGACAAGCCAGAACGCCGCGCCCTTGAACAGCGCGAGAACGGGCCAGCGGCATGAAGTGTCAATCGCCATGTTGTCGGTGTTGGCCGGCGACGTTGAACAACAGGATGTGGTTTCAGCGGGAGCTGTCATTGAAGCGTGGACAGCTATTCGTATTGACTCGGTTTCTCCGGCGCCTTGGGCGGCGGGGCGAAGGCCTTCTCGGCGCGCGCCAGCATGTCTGCGCGGGCCTTGGCTGGATTCTGCCACTGCTGCCCGGCGAGCTTGAGCGCATCGGCAATCGGCAGACGAACCGTTCCCTTGGCGGGATCAATGGTGGCAACGTTCTGAAGAGCGTCGGTTTCCGCCGCCGTCAACTCGGCGCGGAACTTTGCGCGTTCGGCGGCGCGATTGGCATTCAACGGCGCGGGTGTGGTGTATTTCTTCGTCGCCCAAACCAGCGCGGCGAACACCAGCACGGCTGCGAGCACGGTGATGATCTTGCAACAACGCGTGTTCGAGCAGCATTTGTCTGTCTCACAGCAGCTCATCAGTGGCCTCCTTTCGTTTTCGGACGAACAAGGTGGTCGGTGCCTTCCTCGGCCTGATCGAGTTCACCGCCGGAAATCGGCGTTGGCACGGGATGATACAGGCCCATCGCCTCGATGAGGCGCGGATCTTTTTGCGGGAATGGCGGCGTGCTCTGGAATTTTTTCAGGAAGATCGTTGAGAGGATTCCAACCATGAACGCGATCAATCCCAAAGCCACCACGCCCCACAGAATCGGGAATCCGGCGCGATAGTGATACGGCCAGATCTGGAAAGCCATGTCGAAGAAGTGCATGAGCCACGCCCACGCGGCAAGGGGCACCATGATGGCGAAGTTCTGCTTCACATCTATGCGCAGCAACGTCAGGAACGGCATGAAGAAGTGGCCGAAGATGATGATCATGCTGACAAGGAACCAGGTGCCGTGCTGCCGGATGACGTAGTAAAAAGTTTCCTCCGGCATGTTCGCGTTCCAGATGATGAAGTATTGCGAGAACGTGACGTAGGCGTAGAACACCGTGAACGCGAACATCAGCGAACCCATGAAATAGAACTGATGCTCGTGCAACACATCCGTCAGGACACGCTGACGATCCAGAACCATCGTGATGACATAGACCGTCGCGAGCGTGAGCCAGACGCTGCCCGCAAAATAGCAGACGCCATACATCGTGGAGAACCATTGATGATGCAACGCCTTCATCCACATGATGGCCGCCAGCGTGAGCGAGAAGCCGAACAGGAACACACCATACGACGCCCACATACGCATCTTGAAAGTGCAGCGTGCCGAACCGTCCTTGTCCTGTTCAAGCGACCAGTACTTCAAACGGTTCGAGATCAGCCACCAGGCGCCAAAGCAGGCAGCGGAGATGATGTAAAATCCCTTGATCGTGAACAGCGGAGCCTTTGCCGCGAGCGCATGATCGGGCGCATGTTGCAACGCCGGCCCCATCCATTCATATAATCGCGGAGCCAGAATGCCAACCGGCAGCCAAAGGATGAACAACGTTGGAAACAACAGCGAAGCCAGATGTTCGCAAAACCGGCGGATTGCCACCGACCAACCCGCATCGAACAGGTGATGCACGATCACCAGGAACAGCGAGCCAAGTCCGAAGCTCAGGCAGAACATGAACGCCACGAGCCACGCATAACCGAACTGCACGAGCATCGAGGCTTCGGGATGGCGGAAATGGCTGATGCCTGCGGCGACAGCGGCCACGATCAGGCCGCCGACAATCAACTTCACCGGAAGCGTGCGCCACTTGCTCAAGTCCAGCGGCGGCGGCAGCTTCGGATCTTCGTTACTGAAATCGTCTTGCTGGCTCATGACAACAGATTCCTCTCATTAGCACCGGGCTTCAGCCCGGTGGAATACGCGCGCGACAACAGA
>CAZFNB010000460.1:0-3160 GCA_964520235.1 uncultured Bifidobacterium sp.
GACGACCATCGGGATGGGCGCCTTGCCGGGACGAAAACCGGGCAGGCTGGCCTGCTTCTGGAAATCCTTCGCCATCGCGTCGAACGCGGCGTCCACGGCGGCGGAGTCGAGTTCCACGCGGACCAGTTTTTTGCACGGGGCCAAATTCTCAATCGTAACGTTCACAGGAAACCTTTCATGTCCGCCGGGGAAAACGCGATGTTCGGGTTTGGTTTTCCCGGTTCAGCGGGCCGAACAGACTAGGCAACCGCAGCGGCCCCGTCAAGAGCGCGACGGGGTTGGCAAAGGTTCAATCGAAAAACAAAAACGCATGGAAGCAGATTTCGCAGACCTTTTTGATAACGGCTGGACAAGCCAATAACCGGTCTTTAATGTCAAACCCGCAAAGCAATGGATGAATCGGCGGCGTAATCTGGCTGCCAGGTGAATTGGGGCCGGCGATGGTTGACACCCTGCGTGTCGAACTTATGTGGACTTGTCCAAAATGTGGCGAGCATCACGATGACCAATTTGATTCGTGCTGGAAATGCGCAGACTCGGCTGACGCGCCGGGCAGTACGCCTTCCAAGAATGCGAACCCACTCCATTGTCCGCGATGTCCAACCGTCTTGAACTACGTTGGCACCAAAAAATTTCACGAAGGGGCTAGGTGGGGGCTTTTCGGTGAATTGGGAGAGATGTTTGTGAATCGTGAAAGCTTCGATATTTACGTTTGTCCACGTTGTGGTCGGGTCGAGTTTTTTGTGGATGGGATTGGAGAAGAATTCAGGCCTCGTTGAAAGTGGTGCGCGAAGCGGGGGTCGAACCCACAACCTTCGGCTCCGGAGGCCGACGCTCTATCCAATTGAGCTACTCGCGCAACGTGCCGCCAGAATACGGCGGCGCATGACATGACTCAAACGTTTTCTCCCATGAAACAAAACGCGGAAGGGAAATCTCCCTTCCGCGCTTTGAAGATGAAGCCGACAATTATTTTTCCGGCGATGCGCCTGCGATGCTCAGGGTGAGTTCGATCTCATTTGAGACCTTGTCCTCGGCCTGGCCGGGTTTGATGTTGTAGTCCGCACGTTTGATCGTGAACGTCGAACGGATGACGAGCAGGTCGCCCTTGGCCTGGCCCATCGTGCGGTCGGCGAGCTTGCCTTTGAGGTAGGTCAGTTTCACGGGTGCGGTGAGTTCCTTGCTCACACCTTTGAGCGTGAACGTGCCGGTGGCTTTGCCGGTGGTGACGTTGCCGTCGGTCTTCACGTCTGTGAGTTCCTTCACGTCAAAGGAGATCTCCGTGTGCCTGGCCACATCGAGCCAGCCATCGCTGTGCAGGTGCTGTTGCATGGTGGGATTGCCGACCGTGAGGGATTTGCTCTCCACCACGATCTTCCCTTTCGTGGCAGCAGGCTTGGTCGTGTCGAACTCAACCGTGCCGGAAATCCCGCTGGCGCTGCCGCTGATGGCTTCGAGCGGAGCATCGAGCTTGAACGTGACATTGTTGACGCCTTTGGGGTCTTTGAAGTCGAACGTCTGCGGTGCTGCGTGAGCGGAGACGGCGATGCCGCCCGCGATGAGTAATGTAACGAGTGTGTGTTTCATGTTTGGTTCTGTGTTTATTGATTTGATTGGGAGCTTGAACGGAACAAAAGTGAAGCGCCAGCCAGCAATCCCGCGCCGAGCAATCCCGCGCCGAGGAAATCCACACCAGGCCAGAATCCTTTCTGGTGTGTGATGCCTTCGATGCCGGTGATTTCATCGAGCGTTTTCACCTCTTTGCTGGTCTTGGTCCAGCCACGACCTGCCCCCAGCGCAAGCCAGGTCGCGATCACGCCCAGCGCAAGGAGTGTTGAGAGGATTCTCAAGCCGCGTTTCATTTTACGCCTGACCCTTCCAGCGTTTGGCGGCTTCGGCGACACGGCGTCCCAGGATCTCGCCCGTCAACTTGTCTGCGGCGTTCGGCGCGGCATCGGGAGATTCCTGGCCCGCCTGTGCGGTTGCGCCCGCAAAACTCCCGAGCCGGTTCACGCCGTTTGACTGCATCGGCATTTCCCCGAGACCGACCCAGATCATGCCATGCTGCATCGCCAGTGTGTTGAAGTATTCCAACGTGCTGAATTTGTCGCCTGCCGGACTGCTGGAAACACTGAAGCCGGAAGCGATCTTGTCCTTCCACTTCTGACCAAACCAGCGTTCGCCCGTGGCATCGGCAAATGTCTTGAACTGTCCGCTTGGCCCGCCCATGTAGGTCGGGCTGCCGAAGATGATGGCATCGCTCGCGTCGAGTTGCTCGAACACGGCAGCATTCTTGTAACGTCCCTCGACGATGTCTTTGCCGCTGATGGCGATGGTCTGGACTTTTACGCCGGCAACGCCGCCCGCGCCTTTGGCCACGGCTTCAGCCAGCTTGGTGGTGTGGCCCGAGCCGGAATGATAAACGATGGATACAGTTGTCATGATTTTATTTTGGGTTGTGGCAGGGACACCGCGTTGCGCGTCCGTGGACATCGCGGCGCAATGTCCCTACCTGGGTTTTTAATTCAGATCGAACAACAACACTTCCGCAGGTTTGCCAGCCGTGAGTTCGAGTTTTTGTTCCTCACTGACCGCCGCCGCGTCGCCCGCGTTCAATTTTTGTCCGTTCAAATCCACCTCGCCCGTGGCCACGTGAATCCACGCGTAACGACCCGGATTCAAAACGCGCTCAAGCTTGTCAACAGATTCAAGTTTCGCAAGCGACACCTCGGCGTCCTGGTTGATGCGGATGGAATTCTCGCGGCCTGAACCGGACGCGACGAGATGCCAGCGGCCCGTTTCGGCGCGAGACAGATTTTTTTCCTCATAACGCGGCTTCGCGCCTTTGCGATCGGGCTGTATCCAGATCTGCAACAGATGGACCGGCTCGGTCGGCGAGGGATTGAACTCGCTGTGTTGCACGCCCGCACCCGCAGCCATGTATTGAAACTCGCCGGTCTTGATGATGCGTCCGTTGCCCATCGAATCCTTGTGTTCGAGCGCGCCGCTCAGGATGTAGGTGAGGATTTCCATGTCACGATGCGGATGTTTGCCGAAACCCGCGCCGGGTGACACGGTGTCGTCATTGATCACGCGCAACGACCGGAAACCCATGTGCTCCGGGTCGTAGTAACCCGCGAACGAAAACGTGTGCCATGCA
>CAZFNB010000461.1:0-3154 GCA_964520235.1 uncultured Bifidobacterium sp.
TCACTCTGCGGTGAGAAACTTTTTTGTCACGATGGGTGTGAATTTGGATCCGGCGCTCGGAAAAACTGTGTTCTTCAACGACCGTCAGGGAACACTGTTTGTGCGCGCCACGATGGATGAATTGGACATCATTGAACAGGCGGTGCAGGCGTTGAACATCGCCCCGCCACTGGTCAACATCAAAGCCAAATTCCTTGAAGTCACACAGGATGACAATCGCGCGCTGGGCTTCGATTGGTATCTCGGAAATTTCCTGATGGGCAACAATCGTATCGGCGCGCAAGCTGGAACCGCTGCATCTAGCCCGTCGCCGTTTACCACGGCGAATCCAGGTGGAGCGTTCCCAGGTTATCCGGGCGATGCTGTGAATGCGGCAACCACCATTGCGCCTGCCGCAACGGACAGCTTGTTGACCGGCGGATTGAGAAATCCATTGAACGCTCCTGCTTTGGCTACGGTGACGGGAATTCTCACCGATCCACAGTTCCGCGTCGTGTTGAAGGCACTCGATCAACGTCAGGGTGTTGATCTGCTGTCTTCTCCGGAAGTCACCACGATGAGCGGACGTCAGGCGCAGGTTCAGGTCAGCGACATCCGCACCATTGTGACCGGCTTGACGCAGGATACTCAAAATCAGAATACGGGCACAGCGGGCAATGGCACCGTGTTTCAAGCCGCTTCCCCGATCACGCAAAACTTCGATTCTCAAGCATTCCCTCTTGGCCCTGTGCTTGACGTGATTCCCTACGTTTCAGCGGATGGATATACCATTCAGATGACGATCATCCCGACCATCACCGAGTTCGTTGGTTATGATGATCCCGGCCAATTTGTTCCAGCGGCCATCACTTCGCAGGGAAGCTCTGTTGTATCCGTGTTGCCGTTGCCACGCTTCCGCGTGCGTCAGGTCACCACCAGCGTGATTGTCTGGGACGGCCAGACCGTGGTGCTCGGTGGTTTGATCACCGAAGACATGACACGTCTCAAGGACAAGGTGCCGGTGCTGGGCGATCTGCCTGGCGTGGGCAAACTGTTCCGCAGCGAGCAGACCCAGACCCGCAAGAAGAACCTGATGATTTTTGTGACGCCGACGATCATTGATCCGTCTGGTAATCGTGCTCACTCTGAAGAGGAAATGCCATTTGCGCAGACGAGTATTCCGTCGCAAGCGGCTTCCACGCAGAAGTAATCAAACGAGCGCTGAGGAGTAGATATGACGCGGCTCCTCGTTGTTGACGGTCATGCGTATGCGTATCGGGCGTTTCATGCGATACGCGATTTGAGATCGCCGGAGGGAAGGCCGACAAATGCGATTTACGGCTTTATCAAGATGCTCACGCGGATGCGGGGCAAGTTGAATCCGACGCATTGCATTGTCGTTTGGGATGGCGGGCTGAGTGAGGAGCGGACAAAGGCTCTTCCGGGTTACAAGGCTCAGCGGCCGGCGATGCCTGATGATCTGGCTTCGCAGTTGGATGAGATCGTAAGTTATTTGAAAGCGGCGCGGCTGGCGTCCTTTTGCGAAGATGGCGTTGAGGCGGATGATTATATCGCGTTTCTGGCCCGTCAAAGTGTGAAAGCCGGGATGGATGTGGTGGTTGCAAGTTCGGACAAGGACTTCATGCAACTGGTTGCTCCAGGCATCGGATTGTTGAATCCGAACGACAAGACGGAGACGATTTGGGGAGACGGACAGGTGCGCAACAAGACAGCCGTGTCGCCCAATCAAGTGGTTGACTGGTTGAGTTTGATGGGCGATAGCGTGGACAACATCCCCGGCGTGCCCGGAGTCGGTCCGAAGACGGCTGCGGATTTGTTGAACCAGTTCGGGGATGTGGATGGGATTTACGCGCGACTCGGCGAGGTGAAGTCCGAGCGGTTGCGCGGGGCGTTGCGAGACGCCGAGCCGGATGTGAGACGCAACCGGGAACTGGTGCGACTCAAGTCCGGGTTGCCTTGGAAATTTGAGGCGCAAAACCTTGTGGTGAATGAACCGGACGCGGATGCGCTGGCGGGATTGTTCCGGCGCTGGGGGTTCAGGACGATGCTTGCGGAAGTCGAAGCATCGCGCCAGCGACAGGGCGAATTGTTGCCGGAAGGCCGGTGATTGAATTTAGAATGAGTAAGAAAGTTATGTCATTGCCGATGTTTTTTGGGCGTGGGCGTGTGCTCGTCGCGTGCCTTTTGTCATTGCCTTTGCTGGCGCATGCGCAGGGCGATTTCACGCCCGGCGCGGAATACTTCATCGCCGGCCAGTTGCGCGCCGATCAATCCAAGCCGGGCGCTGCGATCAGTCACGAGGGAGGTTATCTTGTCTGGCAGGACAACGTTTGTGACCGTGATGGTCTTGGTGTTCGCGCCGCCGCCCTGAATGCAGATTTGCTCAAGGTTGGCCCCTCATTCCGGGTGAACACGTTGAGTCAGGGAGATCAGGAAAATCCGCAGGTGACGTTGCTGCGTGGAGGCGGAGCGGTGTTTGTCTGGCAGGGTGGTCGTCCCGGTTATCAAAAAGTTTACGCCCGCTTTCTGTCCTCGGCGGGATCGTTCGTTACCGGGGATGTGAAGGTGAGTTCCTACACGAACGGTTTTCAAATCAATCCGGCGGTTGCAACTCTGGCGGACGGCTCCGTCGTCATCGCCTGGGCAAGTTCCGGTCAGGACGGGAATCTACAGGGGGTGTATGCGCGCCGGTTTGCGCCCAGCGGCAGTCCGCTGGGGAGTGAGTTTCGCGTAAATACCGTCACACTGAACAATCAGCGCTCGCCGGCGTTGGCGGCATTGACCAACGGAAATTTTGTGGTGACGTGGGTTTCTGAATTGCAGCGGGCTTCGGCAAGCGTGGACATTTTTGCGCGGATTTTCACAGCGGGCGGAGCGGCGGTGACCTCAGAGTTTCCCGTCAACCTGAGCGTTTCCAACGTCTGCGCAAATCCATCGGTGGCCTCTTCAATATTGGGCGGTGGTTTCGCGGTCGCCTGGAGTTACAACAACTCTCCCTCGCTGGGGGTTGGCAGCGCGAGCGGCTCCGGATTTGAAGTCAGCGGCGTTCCGGTGACGAGCTCGCCTGATCGCTGGGATGTGTTTGCCCGGCTCTATGACGCGAACGGCACGGCCCTGACCGGTGAGGTTGTTGTGCATTCCACCCGCACCAACA
>CAZFNB010000462.1:0-3126 GCA_964520235.1 uncultured Bifidobacterium sp.
CCGCCGGCACAATCACCGTCGGCACGCGCACATTCGTCGTCACTCCCGAAACAAAAATCACGAAGGATGATCATGCCGCCACGCTTGACGACGCAGTGGTCGGTGAAAACGCCACCGGCAGTTATTTGAAGGGAGAAGACGGCAAACTGAATGCCTCATCGCTGCGTTTGAACGTGCATATCAAAACTCCGGGCAGTTCAAACACGGAAAAGAAGACCGAGAAAAAGGAAAAGTGACACGTCCTCCAAGGCGTTTTTCCAAACAGGCAGACCCCGGTCTGCCTGTTTCTTTTTACAACCGCCACCAACTGGTCTTGCTCTTGGGCTTGGGCTGGTCTGTTTGCGAATACTGAAGGATCAACAACTCGCTGCGTGCCCGGGTCAAAGCCATGATAAAATCATCGTAGCTGAGAAAACGGTCGCCGGGATTCTTGGCCATCACTTTCACAAGCGCGTCACTGGTAAGTTGTGTGACCTCCGGCAACACCATGTTGGGTGGCGTGAGCGCGGTGTGAACGTGTGCCGCGACGAGTTCTTCCACAGTCGGCGCGTCAAACGGCACGTGACCGGTGAGCGCATGATACAACGTGCATCCAAGGCTGTACATGTCTGACAGGAACGTTTCCTTGTTCCTCATGATTTTTTCGGGCGCGACGTAATAAGGCGTTCCCTCCGTCACGGACGCCGACTCCGGCTCCGCTTCAACACTCCGGGCCAGACCAAAGTCCACCAGCTTTGGCTCATTGTCGCTGTCGAAAAGAATGTTGCCGGGCTTGATGTCGCGGTGCAGCAGATTGTGTTTGAGGGCGAGGTCGAGCGCGGAGGCGATCTTGATCCCGATGTCGAGTACGGCGAGTTCCTGGACACGGCCTTGCTTCTCAATGCGCCCATCCAGACTTCCGTGGTCGGCAAGTTCCATGACAAGGTACGATTGGCTGTCGTACTCGTCATACGTATAGATATGGATGATGTTGGTGTGGTTCAGCCGGGCGCAGGCACGGGCTTCACGGTAAAACGCCTCCATCGCGGCGGCATCGTTCATCAACTCCTTCTTCACCAGCTTTACCGCCACCAGTCGCTCGAGCACCGTATCCCAGGCGCGATACACCGTGCCGTTTCCGCCCGAGGCTATCACGCTGCGCAATTCAAATTGCCGCAGCATCATCGGCATCATGATCGAGTGCCCGCATTTCGAGCATGGCACCGTGCCCAGCGGCGGGAGGTCGCCTGGAATGAACACTTTCGTGTCACACCAGCCACAGGTGACCATCTTCAACGTGTCTTTGTCGCCGAATCCCTCGCTCATGGTTCAAACTCTATCACTCCACGCTGTTGTGACAAGCCGCCGGCAACCGCCCGGGACGATATTTAGCGCGCTGATGGAATGCTTGTAACGATTCCATCTTCCGCCGTCAAAGCCGAAAACATGCCTGAAACTCCAGCCTCCACCGTAATAAGTGATTGAACCGGGTTGCGCGGATGAAATTTCGCGGTTTGCCGCCGCGCATCATTCAGCTATAACCACGCGCGCATGAAGCAATTGTTGCAGCCGATCGTTGACTGGTATCTCAGCGTTCTCAACGTCTGGGGACTTTGGGCCGTGGCCCTGCTCATGGCGGTGGAAAGCTCCATCGTCCCGCTGCCCAGCGAAGTCGTCATCCCGCCCGCCGCGCATCTGGCCTGGACGGACGACGGCATCAGCTTCCTAGGCTTCCACCTGAAAGGCTGGAGCGCGCAAATCGGCATCGTCATCGCAGGTGCGGTGGGATCATGGGTTGGCGCAGCGGTGATGTATTGGGTTTCGCGCGTGGCAGGCAGACCGTTTGTCATGCGGTACGGAAAATACTTCTTCATTTCGCCCGAAAAAATCGAAGGCGCGGAACGTTGGGCCGCCCATTACGGCTCGTTCGGCATCTTTGCCGCGCGTTTGCTTCCCGTTGTGCGTCATCTCATCGGCATCCCGGCAGGCATCGTGCGGATGAACTTCTGGCAATACTCGATCTACACGCTCCTCGGCTCGGCGCTTTGGTCGGCGGTGTTGTGCTGGCTCGGAATCAAGATCGGCGGAAACATCAACAAAGGCGAAATGCACATGGTCACTTACTGGTTGCTCGGCTTCCTGGCCGTGGTGGGATTGCTCTACTACTTCTTCGTTCACCGCCACATGAAAGCGGGCAACAAGACCAAAAACTAACAGCGCCTCTTTCGTGACATCATCCGCGCAATCACACCCAGAAAAAGAAATGTTCCCGACCCCGGCTCGGGCAGCTTGTAACCGATCACATCGAGAGCCCGCTTGTCTTTTGCGCTGATCTGGCGTTGCAATCCGGGGAAAATTGTCGGGTCCATCAATCCCGCAAAGGTGAATTCGGCCCAATGACTCGCTTGATAGCCGCTGCCATAAACCGCGCCGGACGCCAGCCCGTTCACCGAAGATGTGCCGCCGTCCACGGAAAAGAATTTTGTGCGCCCATCGGCGGTCACATCACCCACGCCATCGCCCAGCAGTCGGCTTTGTGACGAAAACCGGAACAAATCCAGGACGCTCGAGGGAAGCTGGATGCCGATGCCCGCGCCCGCAAGCTGCTCGATGATATCCACAACACTGTTGAAGCCGAGAATGTGACCGATCTCATGCGCCGCCACCGTGACGAAATCGTACTGGCCAGATGTTGTTCCATCGAGAGGATTGAAATCAAACGGTGCGTTCGAATTGAAACGGATCGAGCCATCGGAGGAGACGTTCGCCCCGAGCAGCCCGAGCGCCTTGGCGTTGGCGCGAGTCAATGAAACGGGCGTCAAGCTCTGCGAGTAGGGCGTGGCGCTGTTCGCTCCATTTGGATTGTCGGAGGTGTGGTTGATGAGCCGCGTGTAAGCCGGGCCGGATTGCAAATGGGAATACGCCGAACTGTCATCAAGCGAAGTCGCACCCGCAATCAACGCCGAGCGGACGTCCGCATAGTCCTGCTCTACAAAATTTCCAATCGTCGTCCCGATGATGCCGGGCGACAGCGCCTGAAAGCCGATGTCGAGGTTGACGGTGATGTCGTCCTGCAACACAGAAGACCAGCGGCTGCCAGCAGAGGCGAATCCATCCAGCACGGTTTGCGGCGTGCCGGGATCAGCA
>CAZFNB010000463.1:0-3119 GCA_964520235.1 uncultured Bifidobacterium sp.
CAGCTCGCTCTCCAGCCGCTCACGCCGCCGAGTCCCACGCCAAACGACGGTGCGCGACGGCCCTTGCCCGTTCCGAACACCCGGGCACTGACGACGACATTTTCCTTTTCCGCAGGACCAAACTGCGCGCCGAATGTTTCCAGCGGAGCGCCGGGAAGTTCAAGAAACCTGTTTGTGCCGTCGCATTTCACGACAAACTCACCGCCCAACACCATGATGTCGTCCGGCACCTTGCCGATCTCAGCCTTTTCAAGATTGTTTGCATAGAGCACCGGTGCCGATGTGGGTTGATCGCCGGACGGGGCTTTGTCCTTTTCAAGGTTTGCCGTGATCCAATGCTTCAGCGTCGAACTGCCAAAGCCGTAACCATCCGGCAGTTCCACGTAATCCTGCGCCTGGATTTCCGGCGGCACGCCCCAATGTTTTGGAAATTCCTTTGTCACTTTGCCAAATGTCGTCGCGGCACAGATGAAGATCATCATCACCGCCACTCCGATTCGTTTTGTTTTCATCCAGGTCAGTTTGTGAAATCCGTGTCTTGAATCATTCGTTGCGCAACGCCGCGAGCAGATTGCCGCGCACCGCAAACCGTGTCGCCACCCAGGTCCACAACGCGCCGTTGAACAACACCGCAAGCAATGTCAGCGATAGCGAGACATACGGCAATCCGCTGGATGGCGACAACATCGTGGGTAGCACAGCCACCGCCGCCGCAGCCATTCCCAACGCGAGACCGGCCAGCAACAACGCGCCGTTTTCCATCAGTAACAGTCGTTGCACTTGATGCTTCGGGAAACCAACCGCGACCAGCAACGCCAGTTCACCACGCCGCTCCAGCACATTGCGCAATACGACAA
Source organism: uncultured Bifidobacterium sp. (assembly GCA_964520235.1). Classification (GTDB taxonomy): domain Bacteria; phylum Verrucomicrobiota; class Verrucomicrobiia; order Limisphaerales; family JADLHS01; genus JADLHS01. The sequence goes on from CAZFNB010000463.1 coordinate 858, forward strand.
TCCCCAAGCCGACACTGCCAAGCAACAGGCCCAGCCCGCCGAGCACCTGGAACGTTCCCAGATACGTGTTCTGCACCGCGTTGAACTGCGCGAGCCGCTGCGCAGCAGGTGTCAATTCCAGCCCCACATCCTGCATCGCACGCGACAACGTGGCTGATACTTGCGACACTGCGTTCGACGGCGCATCAATCAAAAACATTCGATAACCGCTCTGGCCGGGAAAGCGTTTCACAAACTCGGCCTCATCAATGATGAGTTGCCCCTGCAAAATGGAGTTCGCCACCGCGCCGACGATGCGCACCTTGAATGGTTGGCCACGTTCGTCCACATAATCAATCGTGTCGCCGATCTTTTTCTTCATAGCCCATTGGATGGAGTTCGCATCGCCGATGGCGGGAATCTCAGTTTCATTAACACCGGGCTTCAGCCGGGTGCTGATGAGAGAATTCCAATCCGTGCCTTTCGCAAAGCCAAACCTTTCCTCCAACATTTTCGGTTTTACCCCCAACAATCTCGGCCTCTGCGCCGCGTTCAAATTCAAACAACTCGCCTCGTCTCCCTCGCGCACGCGGAAGGGAACGAAACTCACACCTTCAAGATCATGCTCATTCAACGCGAAGAATTCGTGGCCCGATTTTGAATTCAAATCCTGCACTACCGGCATCGTTGTTTCACCAATCAACGCAAAGCCACCCGTGCCGGAAATTTTTTTCGTCGCGTCACGATTCGCATCCAATCGAAACACGCCGATGCTCACGATGAGAAAACTTCCACAGGCCAGCATCGCCATCGTGCTCAAGCTCCGCTTCCGGCGTCGTGCGCAACCACGCACTGCAAGTGAGCTGAAAGTGATTGGAGTGCCGACCTCCGATTCGGCACGGTGCAACGCCGGAAAAGAAATCCGCGTCCTGCCGAACCGCGCCAGCCAACCGCTGGCAAAGTTCAGACCAGCTATCAGCACCAGTGCGCCTGCTCCAAAGAAAATGCCGGCGTTGGACGTGTCTCCCTTCGCAACTGCATAACCAACCAAGCCAACTGCCGTCAAAAACGCGCCCGCACCAATGACTTCGGACTTCAGGCTTTGAGCTTTAGACTCTTCGCCGCCGATTTCTCCAACCAACAATTCCCGCGCGGGTCGTTTTACAAATTTCCGCAGCGACATCCAGATTGTCACCGCGCTCACGACCACGCTGGCGAACAGGCCGATGAAAAGCGTCTGGCCGGTGAAATGAAAGCTCAACGCCGAAGCCCCAACCGCATCGCGCCAGATGGTGGTCAGCCCGTGCAACATCGCCTTGGCGTAGAACAATCCGCCAATCGTGCCGATGATACCGCCAATGAACGCCAGCGTAACACCCTCGCGTAGCAGAAGTTTCCTCACCTGTCTGGGCGTGAAGCCCAGCGCGAGCAGCGTGCCAATTTCCGGTGCGCGCTGTTCAAGTCCGAATTGAAACAACATCGCCATCAGCAACAGTGCCGCGACGATGAGAAAGAAGCTGAAGCCGAGAAACAATCCGCCGAAGTCCTGCGATTCTTCCGCCGCCTTGAGCGCCTGTTCCCGCACCGGCTCGAAACGAAGCCCGAGTTCTTCGGGCTTGAGGTTGGCGAGAATCTTCTTTTCAAGCGCGGCGCGATAGTCTTCGATTGTAGCAGCCGACGTCAGTCGGCTCTGACCTTCCAACGTTCCTCGTTCAGATGGAGCGGACTCACGTCCGCTGCTACCTGATGGAATCGGGAACCGGATCGCCGTGAGATTTCCAAAGCGATTGCCCCACATCTTCTGACCGGCGGCGAGCGTGATGAATGCCTTGGGTGTGCCGCGATGTTGCTTCCAATAAGCTTCGTCTTTGTCGCGAATCTTGTAAGTGAGTGGGAAGCCTGCGTCCCAATCCCGCGTGCTCTCGGCCTTCTCGATGCCGGGAAAATCCGGCATGAGCGTGCGATCCGCCCACGGCATTTCCATAGGCACGATACTGTGAACGCGAAACGTGTTCGTGGCTTCCTCCAGCTTCGCGCCTGACTCGGGCAGGAAATAGCTCATTGCGATCTCATCGCCCGGCTTCACGTGCAAATCCTCCGCGAGCCACTGGCTGACGACGATTTCGTCATCACGTAAATCCGCCGGCGTCCACGGCGAACCTACTGCAGTGACCATTGAGTAAGGCGTCGCGCTTGTTCCTGCGCAGAGCAACGTGGCAAGGTAAGTGAGGATGGGTTGGGCGTTGGTATTAGCGGCAAGAGCCGCGCTAACAACGGGCGGGT
>CAZFNB010000464.1:0-3117 GCA_964520235.1 uncultured Bifidobacterium sp.
CGTCTTCTCCGCATAGGCATGAGTGATGGATTCAAACAGTTTGCCGACGTCCGCTTCGACTCCGAGCTCCTCGCGCAGTTCGCGAACAAGGCAGGCCTCGAAGCTCTCGTCCGGTTCGCGTTTGCCGCCGGGGAATTCCCATAGCCCGCCGAGATGCGCGCGCGCATGGCGCTGGGTGATGAGAAGCTTTCCTGAGCGGAAGATCAGTCCGGCGGAAACTTCGATGGCCGGCTGCTGCGAATGGCGTGCGCCGGAAATGTTGCCGTCGGATTTCACCGGCCGACGCTCATGTAGGTCCATCCAAGAGCTTTCATTTCGGCCACGTCGAAAAGATTCCGGCCGTCGAACATGATCGGTGCAGTCATCGCCTGCTTCGATTTCTCCAGGTCAAGCTTCTTGAATTCGTCCCATTCCGTTGCCACCACGAGCGCGTCGCAGCCCGCCGAAACATCGTTCATGTTTTCGACATAAGTCACGTTTGGCAGGATGGCTTTCGCCTTTTCCATCGCTTTCGGATCGTGGACGCGCAGAGTCGCGCCTTCTTTGATCAATCGCTGGCAAAGCTCGATGGCCGGCGACATCCGCACGTCGTCCGTGTTCTGTTTGAACGCCAGGCCGAGCACACCGATGGTTTTGTCCTTCAACACCCAGAGTGTGTCGGTGATTTTTTTGACGAAGCGATCCATCTGCGCCGCGTTGATGCGCTGGACCTCCTTCAACAAGCCGAACTCGTAGCCGCATTGCTCGGAGATTTTGATGAACGCGCTGAGGTCTTTCGGAAAACAACTCCCGCCAAAACCAAGGCCGGCGTTCAAGAAGCGCCGCCCGATGCGTTCGTCCATGCCCATGCCGTTGGCGACCTCCTGCACGTTCGCGCCCGTGGCTTCGCAGACGACGGAGACGGCGTTGATGTAGGAAATCTTCAACGCGAGAAACGAATTCGACGCGTGTTTGATGAGTTCCGCCGAGTTGATGTCCGTGACGATGATGGGCGCGCGGAACGGCGAATAGACTTCCTTCATCGCTGCGACCGGTTTTTGCGAACGCACTCCGATGACGATGCGATCCGGTTTCATCAGATCCTCGACGGCGAATCCTTCGCGCAAGAACTCAGGGTTGCTCACCACGTCGAATTCTGCGCCGCTCTTGCAATAACGTTTGATCGTCTCCGCCACCTTGTCGCCGGTTTTCACGGGGACGGTGCTTTTGTCCACGACGATTTTGTAGCTGGTCATCGCACCCGCGATTTCGCGCGCGACCTTTTCGATGAAACTCAAGTCCACCGAGCCGTCAGGTTGGGGAGGTGTCGGCACGGCGATGAATATGACATCGGATTTTTCGACGCCCTCCGCAGTGCTCGCCGTGAAACTCAGCCGTCCTGCTGCGACGTTCTTTTGGACAAGCTCTTCCAGGCCGGGTTCGTAGATGGGGATGCCGCCGGACTGCAGCAGCTTCACCTTTGCCGCATCGTTGTCCACGCAGATGACGCGGTGTCCCACCTCGGCAAAACAAGTTCCCGTCACCAGACCGACGTAGCCAGTGCCGATGATTGTCAGTTTCATCACTTAAGGGGAGAAATCCCGGCGCAACTCTCCATCACACCGTCATTCGAATGTTCGGGTCGGAAAAATCCGCGCACGCCGTTCATGGATTCGACGAGTTTGTCGTTGCAGGCGTTGTCAGAAGTTTGATCGGGCCTGGCGCGGGCATTGGCGTTGGCGCGGAAGCCGTCGCCTCTTGCGGAGATGGCAGCTTGATCCTCAGTTCATTGGCGCGTGCAGCGGCTTCCGTCGCCAGAGCGCTGCCTTGGTCGCCCCGCAATTCCTGGACGACCTTGATGTAATTGTCCATCGCCTGATCGAACTTGCCCTGCGTTTCGTAAATCGAAGCCATCGCAAAGCGTGCTTGCGTGGTCGTGCTCGCATTCGGGTGGCGGTCGAGAATGTTTTTGTAGGCCAGCGCCGCCTCGTCCAGTTTGCCCTGCGCGTGAAAGCACGCCGCCACACCGAGCAGTCCTTGTGTCATGAAAGCGTGCCCGGGATAGTCACGTCCAAACTGCTCAAACTTGGATTGGGCATCGGCATAGCGCGCTTGTGTGAACAATTCTCCGGCGGCCAGCAACAGCGCCTGCGCCCCCGCGGATGTGCCGGATTGTTCAGATGCGACTTTCAACAACCGCTCCGGCGAAGGCGTGCGGCCTGTCGGCGCGTACTCGGCCACGACTGCGGCGGTCAACGCTTCGCCCGCTTTGATGCGCTTCTGTTGTTTGTTGTTGACGTAAAAAAAGCCGAAGCATGTCGCCACCACCGCCACCAGCACCCCGGTGATGAGATTTTTTCTGTTCGCATCGAGCCAGACAAAGAGCCTGTCGTTCAAAGGCAGTTCCGCAGATTGTTGTTCCATATTTGAGCGGGTCATCTTTCAGGGCGAACGATGCGAACGCAAGCTTGAAAAGATTCCGGCTGCGAGTCGTAAAATAAAGTTTTGACAACAAGTAGCCGATAAATCAATCTATCCGCATCCGTTGATTTGACGGACTCATGACGAGTGGTCGAGGGACTGGCCCGATGACACCACGGCAACCGATTGAACTTAGGTCTCAATGTCAGGTGCCAATTCCAGCTCGAGCACCATTGGCTTGGGAAAAATGAGAAGATGTGCAAAAGCTTTGTCGCCCCTTCTCAGCCATGAGTCGGGGCTTTTTGTTTGCCCTGATAATGACATGTAGCAGCGGACGTGAGTCCGCTCCAACTAAAGAATGAGCCGACTCACGTCGGCTGCTACAACAGCAAATTATTTATGAGTGAAAAACACGAAGGATTCATGAAGGCGCTCAAGTGCCGCGAGTGCGGCCGCGAATATCCCCTCGCCGCCACGCACGTCTGCGAATTCGATTTCGGCCCGCTCGAAGTCGCTTACGACTACGACCGCATCAAGAAGTCTTTGACCAAGGCTGCCATCCAGTCGCGCCCGAAGTCCATGTGGCGCTATCGCGAATTGCTGCCCGTCGCCGGCGAACCCACCGTGGGCGCGCAAGTCGGTTTCACACCGCTCGTGAAGGCAGATCGTCTCGCCAAGGCACTCGGCATTCGCGAACTCTGGATCAAGAACGACACC
>CAZFNB010000465.1:0-3106 GCA_964520235.1 uncultured Bifidobacterium sp.
CGACAAGCCGAAAAAAGACGAACCGTCCATCTGGGCCAAAATCGGCTATCCCGCCAAGGCGAACGTGTGGGTCCACAGCTCCTACGTTGATGCCGCCACAAAAACCGTCACACCCAAGAAGCTGAACGTCCGCACCGGCCCCGGCGAAAATTACAGCGTGGTCGGCACGATTGAAAAAGGCACAACGGTCAAAGAGGTCAACACAAAGGGCAACTGGATCGAAATTGAAGCCCCGGCTTCGGCTTACGCGTTCGTGGCGGCGAAATTCCTTAACCAGGACAACACAGCCACAGTCCCGAGTGTCGTGACCATTGCACCTCCCACACCTGAAACTGTGCCCGGCTCGCCGAACGTTGCCTCCAACGTCACCGACGTGGCATCAGCGCCCGGAACCGAACCCTCGCCACTGCCGCCTGCGGATGTTGCGGGAGCGAATCCGCCTCCCGCCGTCATCGAGGAAATCCTCATGCCGCGCGTCGTAACACACGAAGGTGTGGTCAAAGGCACGGTGAGCATTCAGGCACCGACTCCGTTCGGTCTTTACAGCCGCGAGAATGGCAAGCTCATCAACTATCTCTACACCACCTCGACCAACCTGAGCCTGCGCAACTACAAGGGCCTTCACATCATCGTGACCGGCGAGGAAGGTCTGGACGAACGCTGGATCAACACACCCGTGCTCACCATTCAACGCATCCAGGTGGTCGAGCAATAATGCCGGCGGCGAACCTCATTGACGGACGCGCCATCGCCGCGCAGATCCAGGGCGAACTCACGCAACGCATCGCCGTGTTGAAATCACGCGGCGTGCAACCCGGCCTCGCATTCGTGCGTGTTGGCGAAGACCCGGCTTCCAAGGTGTACGTCGGACGAAAGGAAAAAACCTCCGCCGAACTCGGCATCGTTTCTGAAACGCACGTGCTCCCTGAAGCCACGAGCGAAGCCGATCTGCTTAAACTTATCGCGAAGCTGAACGCAGACTTGCGCATTCACGGCATCCTCGTTCAAGCACCGCTGCCCAAGCACATCCGGCAGGAAGTCGTTTACGCCAGCGTGCTGCCGCAAAAAGACGTGGACGGTTTTCATCCTGTGAACGTCGGCAAGCTCATGCTCGGTGACGACAGTGGATTCAAGCCTTGCACACCGGCGGGCGTGCTCGAACTGCTCATCCGCTCCGGCACAAAGACCGATGGGGCGGAAGTCATCATCCTTGGACGCGGCAACATCGTCGGCAAGCCGATGGCCGCGATGCTCTGCCAGAAAGGCCGCAACGCCAACTCCACCGTCACCATCTGTCACTCCGCCACCCGCGACATCAAGGCGCACTGCCGCCGCGCGGACATCATCATCGCAGCGATGGGCGTGGCAGAGTTTGTGAAGGCGGACATGGTCAAGCCCGGTGCCGTGGTGATGGACGTGGGCGTGAATCGTGTTCCCGATCCGTCTTCAAAAACTGGAACAAAGCTTGTCGGCGACGTGGCATTCGCCGAAGTGCAACCCATCGCCGGCAAAATCACGCCCAACCCCGGCGGCGTCGGACCGATGACGATCGCCATGCTGATGAACAACACCGTTCACGCGGCGGAGCTTTCAACCCGTTGAAATCAGAAACTCATGAACCCAACCCGCATCCTCCCCGACCTGCAATGCTCGCTCCTGTGCGAGGAAATCCGCCAGGAAGTGAACGGAAATTTTTTCCTCATCGGCGTCATCAACTTCATCCGCGTGCCGCAACTGCCCGTGGTGGCGTTCCGCCTGTGCGTGTTCAACCGCTGGGCCGCAGGCATCGGTCAGTTCACCGAAACCGTCCGGCTCATCGCTCCCGATCAAATGACGGTGCTGCGCAAGGGCGAGGTCAAGTTCGCGCTGAAGGATGCCGCCATCAGCGCCACCAACGTCACATTGTTCCAGCAGATTGAATTCAAGGCTGCCGGAACATATTACGTGGAGGTGTTGGTGGATGACGTGATGAAACTGCGTTATCCCATCGCGGTCATCCATACACCGCCGCCGCAACAACCGGGCGGCCAGACGCCGCCTGCCGAACCGAAGCCCGGCGCGTAATTCGGCGCGCAGGACATTCTCGTTGCGAAAGCCGCGCGGGACTGGCAAGAAATCGGCGTGCCGCCATCGGAAACCATTTCCCAACAGCCCGCGTCTGCGCCATGGATGTTGAAAGGCGGCATCTGTCTGACCTTGTTGCTGGTGACACTTGGCATTTATGCACCCGCGCGAAATTTCGATTTCATCAACTACGACGACAACGAATACGTCACCGATAATCCTCATGTCACTACCGGGTTGACTCTGGAGAATATTCGCTGGGCTTTCACTCACAGCCATTCCAGCAACTGGCATCCGCTCACCTGGATTTCCCACATGCTCGATGTCGCGCTCTGGGGAATGAACGCCGGGGGACATCACGCCACCAACGTCCTGATCCACGCCATCAACGCCATGCTGCTTTTTCTGCTGGTGCAATCGCTCACAGGCGCAACGTGGCGGAGTGCGTTCGTCGCGGCATTGTTCGCATGGCATCCGCTGCACGTTGAATCGGTCGCGTGGATTTCGGAGCGCAAGGATGTCTTGAGCGTTTTCTTTGGCTTTGCCGCTTTGATCGCTTACCGGCGCTTCGCCATCTTCTCCGCATCGGGCAACCCTCACTTCAAACGATGGTACGCGCTCGCGTTGTTCCTGTTTGCCCTGGGGCTGATGAGCAAGCCCATGCTCGTCACGCTGCCGTTTGTGATGTTGTTGCTGGATCATTGGCCGCTCCAGCGGATCACGCGTTCGAACGTGGCGGGTCTGTTTCGGGAAAAACTGCCGTTCCTCGCGCTGGCCGGTGCATCGTGTATCGCCACTTTTCTCGTGCAACGCGCATCCGGCGCCGTGAAAAGCCTGACATTGTTTCCCTTCTCTTTACGAACAACCAACGCCGTCGTCAGTTACGTTCGCTATCTGACAAAAATGTTCTGGCCGGAAAATCCATCCATTTACTACCCGCTCAAGGCGCTCCCGGTCTGGCAATCCACCGCGAGTGCGCTGCTGTTGCTGCTCATCACATGGATGGTTTTGAAACGGTGGCGCACCAGACCCTGGCTTGGTT
>CAZFNB010000466.1:0-3102 GCA_964520235.1 uncultured Bifidobacterium sp.
GGCGAGTTGGTGGACAAGGCGAAGGAAATTTACACCATCAGCGACCCCACGCAGCTTTGGGCCATCGCCGAAGTGAAGGAGCGCGACATCGCGGCGGTCAAGGTGGGACAGGACGCCACGTTTGCGGCGCTGGCTTATCCCGACGAGAAATTCCACGGCAAAGTCATCCTCATCGGAAACCAAGTCGAGTCAGGTTCGCGAACCATCGAAGTCCGCATCGCGGTGGACAACGCGGACGGGCGCTTGAAACCCGGCATGTTCGCGGATGTGGAGATTGTCACCACCATCCTCGACAACGTGCTGCTCATTCCCGACAGCGCGTTGCAAACCGATGGCGAGGAACAAATCGTTTTTGTGGCCTTGGATGGCAACAAATTTGAGAAGCGCATTGTGAAGCTGGGGCTGGAGCAGGCAGGCCGCGTGCAAATCCTCGACGGCGTGAAGGCGGGCGAGAACATCGTGACGGAGGGCAGCTTCATCCTGAAATCCGAAATGCTTAAAGGCCAGCTTGGGGAGGAATGACGCCATGATTACCAGCCATTGTCTGTTCCTCATAACGCTCCTGTCGCTCGTTGCGGGCGCTGGTTGCGCCACCACTTCGCCGCCTCCAGGTGTGCGAACCGAGAAAATTTCAGCGAGTGGAGTTGAAGTCCGCAGCGTTTACCTGCTGCCGGAAAATGCGGGCGTATTGATCCACGGCGTGGTGACTAGCACCACGGGATATTCAAGTTCACCGTTCCGTCATCTGGACGTGGAAGTTCGCGGGCCAGCGGGAGAACTCGTTTCCCAAAACGCCGTAAAATTCTTCCCAAATCCCATCCGCCATTCGCGTTTCGGACACACCAGTTCGTCCTACTCGCTTCGGCTGGCTGCAACGCCTGCGCCGGGAAGCGTTGTCCGTGTGAGCGTGCATCCAATCTCGCTCTCTGAATGTCAACTCGCTGCGGCCAAACCATGAACTCCCAGCCGAAACCCAACGCCTTTCCCGCCATTGTATGATAAATCCGATTCTAAATTTTTCCGTCCGCCAGCGACTGCTCGTCGCGCTGGCGACTTTGATTCTCACCGGCTTCGGCTGGCTGTCACTCCGGCAAATCCCGATTGACGCATTCCCGGACGTGACCAACGTGCAAGTGCAGGTGCTGGCCACGGCGGGCGGCATGTCGCCGCCAGACATGGAGAAGCTGGTCACGCGACCGATTGAAATCGAACTGGCTGGTTTGCCGAAGCTCACCGAAGTGCGCTCGGTTTCCAAGATCGGTTTGAGTGCCATCACGGTCGTCTTCGAGGATGGCGTGGATGATTATTTCGCCCGCCAATTGGTGTTTGAGCGGCTGGCGGGCGCACGGGATAAAATCCCCACCGGAGTCGAAGTGCAGCTTGGACCGATCACCACCGGCCTTGGTGAAATTTTTCAATACACCCTGGTCAGCACGAACAAGAAATACGACGCGACGGAACTGCGAACCATCCAGCAATACATCGTGCGTCCGATCTTGCGCACCGTGCCCGGCGTCACCGACGTAAATTCATTCGGCGGCTTGGTGAAACAATACCAGGTGCTCATCAAGCCCGACCGGCTGACCTCTTACGGCATCACCTTGCAACAGGTGTTTGAGGCTTTGGAAAAGAACAACGCCAACGCCAGCGGTAATTTCATCGAACACGGCTCGGAGCAATACGTCGTGCGCGGGCTTGGTTTGGTGAAAAACACCAAGGACATCGAAAACATTATCGTGGCCACCCACGAGCACGCGCCCGTTTATGTGCGCGATGTGGCCGATGTGCAGATCGGCGCGGAACTTCGGCAAGGCGCGGTTACAGCCAACGGCGAAGGCGAAGCCGTCGCGGGCATCGTTCTAATGCTCAAAGGCGCGAGCGGTCGTGACGTGGTGAACGCGGTGAAAGAAAAGTTGCCCGCGATCCAGAAGGCGTTGCCGAAGGGCGTTGAACTCGTCCCCTTTTACGACCGCACCGACCTCGTGAAGAAGGCGATTCACACGGTCACGAAAGCCCTGATGGAAGGCTCTATCTTTGTCCTCATCATTCTGATTGTGCTGCTCGCCGACATTCGCAGCGCGATCATCGTCACTCTGGTTCTGCCGCTGGCGGCGCTGTTCGCGTTCATCATGATGAAATGGTATGGACTCTCGGCAAATCTCATGTCCCTCGGCGGTCTGGCCATCGGCATCGGCATGATGGTGGACGGCGCGGTAGTGATGGTGGAAAACATCCACCGCCATCTGACCGAGAAACCGGACGAGGCGAAGAAACATGCCCACGCCAGCAAAACAGAAATCGTCCTCTACGCGGCCAAGGAAGTCGGTCGCCCGATTGTGTTCGGCATCTTCATCATTATCGTGGTATTCCTGCCGCTGTTCACGCTGGAGGGCTTTGAAGGAAAGATGTTCAGTCCGCTGGCATTCACAATTTCCTTCGCGCTGCTTGGCTCACTCATTCTTTCGCTGACGCTCGTGCCGATGCTTTGCACGTTCTTTCTCAAGCAAGTGCCGCATGAGCACGACCCGTTTCACATCCGCTGGCTGAAACATGGCTATTTGGTGATGCTGCAACCATGCGTGCGCCGTCCGTGGCTGGTGGTTCTCCCGGCCATTCTCGCTTTGGCGGGTGCATTCGCGCTTGTGCCGCGCATCGGCTCGGAGTTTCTGCCGACCCTGGACGAGGGCTGCGTCGGCCTGCAAACCTTCCGCATCCCCAGCATCTCGCTGCCGCAATCGCTCGAACTTCAAGGCCGCGCCGAACGCATCTTGAAGCGTTTCCCCGAAGTCATTGACGTGGTTTCCAAGACGGGCCGCGCCGACATCGCTTCCGACCCGATGGGCGTGGAAATCAGCGACGTAATCGTGACGCTCAAACCACGCGAGGAATGGACCACCGCCAAGACCAAGGACGAGTTGGTGGACAAAATGCGCGATGCGATGGCGGAACTGCCCGGAGTGGCGTCGAGTTTTTCCCAACCCATCGCGCTCCGCGTGGATGAACTCGTCAGCGGCGTGAAGTCCGCCGTTGGCATCAAGATTTTCGGTGACGATCTCGACGTGTTGAAAGACAAGGCGGATGCGGTTGCCCGTGTGCTGGCGA
>CAZFNB010000467.1:0-3099 GCA_964520235.1 uncultured Bifidobacterium sp.
CCTTCGGGGCCTGGGACGAGTGCCTCCTGTGGATCACGGGCTGGGAGATCTGGCAACACCCCACGGCCCGCGTGGTGGCGGTGGTGTTCAGTGCCCTGTTGATGGGGCTGGTCATCAGCGGCATGTTCGGCGCAACGATGTCCTCGATGGATTCCGGCCTGAACGCCGGCGCGGGTTTCTTTGTGAAAAATTTTTATCAACCTGTGCTGCGCCGCAATGCGGGCGAGCCGGAACTTTTGTCCGCCGGAAAAATCGCGACACTCGTGCTCGGCCTGCTCGTCATTCTTGCGGCGCTGGCTTTCAGCACATCGGGCGACATGAAACTCTTCGACCTGATGCAAAGGCTCGGCGCATTCATCGCATTGCCGTACGCTGTGCCGCTCATCTGGGGGATGCTCGTGAAGCGCGCGCCGCAGTGGGCGGGATGGACTGCGGTACTCGCGGGCTTTGCCTCGTCGCTGCTGGTCAACCATCTGTTCACGGCGGACTGGCCCGCCAAAACCCTTGGCTGGCCGCCACTGAATCCACGAGAGGCATCCGACTGGGCAGTGCTGGCAAGCGTGCTGGTGAATGTGCTCGTCGGCTCAGCATGGTTTCTCGGCTGTTGTTGCTTTCACAAACAGCGAAGCCATGAAGAAATCATTCGTGTCGGGGGATTTTTCGAGCAGATGGAAAAGCCGGTGGATTTCCAACGAGAGATCGGCGAATCGAACGATGTTCAACAATACAGGTTGCTGGGTGGGTTGTGTCTGGCCTGCGGCGGTTTCATCGCACTGCTCGTGTTGATCCCAAATCCGCCAGCAGGCCGGATGGCGATTGCCGCGTGCGCCGCAATGATTTTGGCCGTCGGCGTGTTGCTGCGATTACACGCGGGAAGGACAAGAGACAACAGCCGCTGAAGCCCACGTCACTTGCCAGAGGATTTTTTCTTCACGAACAAAGCGAGCGATGCCGTATAGCCGTGGAGGAAATTCTTTTTGCCGACCGGGCCGATCTCACCGTTGCAGAAAAAACCGGCCACGCCAATGTCACCAAGCTGCTGTTGAACAAGCCCCGCGTCATGGCCGGAGCGACCGAAGAGATGTTTTCCCCGCCCGTTGCAACAGCAGAGGCAGCCTCCGTAAATCGTATGACTTTTCAGTTGCTCGCGTGAGCGCTTGAGCAGTTCATTCATATCCTCGCTCGCAGCAGCGGCATCGCGACGTTGAAATTGCATGGTCTGCCCCGCACGCGGCAGAGCGCCCACTGCCAGCACGCCGGTGTTCGGATCACCACCGAGCAGGTTGCGAACGAGGAAATCACCGCGATGAAAGTCTTCAAGATACTCGTTTACGACGAGACCGATGAAAAGATTACCGCGCGCCTTGCGTTGTTCCTCCGGCGACATCTTGTTCACCGTTTCAGCAAGCACATCATAGGCTTTACGGTTGCCGATCTGATGGATGAGGTTTTGCTCGACGCGTGTGAGCGTCCACGTTTCACCGATGGGCGTACAGCCTTGCGAGATGACGCCTGCAAGCTCCACATCGCCACCGACGGAAATCGCCACGCCGCCCTCCTCGAACACCTCACCGTTGAGGTAAAGCTGCGTGGACTGATCGGCAAACACGCCGCTGGCAAGGCCGCCGTAAACCGGCATCGCGGGAAACGATTCGTTCCAGCTTCGCAGCCATGTCTCCGAGTCGAGATGAAACGGATCAATGAACGCGAGCCAGCCGTTGGTGGCGTCAGGTTCAGTGTGTGTGGCCAGCCGCCAGTATGCCGGGCCGTCGGCTTCCTCAACCTGTGACTGGTTGAAATAGTGGCCTTTCAGTTCCGCGCCGGGCAGCGAAAAAAGCGCAAGAGAAACACCGGCGTCCTCCTCGATCTCCCTCGATCCGGCGATGAGCGCCGCGCTGGAACATCCGACCAGCAGCGGAACCCGTGCATGAACGCGAAGGATTTCCAGCACCTGTTTTGCATTCGGAAAAAATCGCGGGGACATGAACACGAGGCCGAGCGAGACCTGCGGCGTGTCCAGTTGTGCCCGCAAATCTTCCGCCCATTGGCGCAGGCCCGTTTCATTGAAATCGCCCGGCCAATGCGCTGCGACTGAATAGGTCGTGCTCACGCAATCAAATTAGCCGGGCGCGCGATGAAATCAAATGCGAAGCGCACGCCCGCATCTTCATGTGGTTACTCTTTCGTCCCATCCAACAACGTCCTGGCGGCAAACGCAACGATCTCTTTTTCCTGCGCATGACCGATGGTGAAAATGACCATGATGAGTTTTCTGCCGCCCGGCAACTCGACGTAAGCTGCGTCGTGCCGTGCTTCGCTGGTCCAGCCCGCTTTCGACCAGAGCTTTGTTCCCGGAGGCAGCGCGGGGCCGACGTATTCCCGCGATTGTCTGTCCGCCGTTTCATCAAAGGGCCGGCGCACGAGCAAATCCATCATCTGCCGGCTGCGCTCAGGCGTGACGGCACGTGCGGTGACGATCTCCGCGAGCAACCGGGCCGTGGCGTCCGTGGTCAGCCAGTTGCGATGATCCGGCGCGTGCAGTTTCACCGATTGCATCTCGCGGCCATACGGGCCTTCGCACCATGTTTTGCGGTTCACGTTGATGTTTTTATAGCCGAGCGATGAAAGGTAACGGTTCACGACGTTTCGCTTCCCAATCCACACGCGCATATCCGCATCGGACAGCTCCGGGCCGCTGGTGGTGTCGGTGAGCATGTCCACGATGTAACCGGTGGCCTCGTTGTAGGAATCCACGATCATGTCACGCATGGCGCGACGCAATTCCTCCGTGTCAGCAAGTTTCCCGTCCTCCATCCAACGATGCGCCGCAAGCATGTAAAACAACTTCACCACACTGGCGGGATAAACCTGCTCCCCGCCCCGGTGGCTGCCGCTGGCGGGTCTATTCGGATCGGTCAAATCCACAAGCGTCACGGCGATTTGATTCGTTGCGAGTTTGGTCGCGGTGAATTTATCGAGCGTGGCCTGAACCGCCTTGTCCACGGCGCGTTGCAGAAGGGGCGATGGCTGGAGTTCAAGAGAAACTGTGTTGGTTTGCGCCATTGCAGAGTTCACGATGACGGAAACTATCAACAAAAC
>CAZFNB010000468.1:0-3097 GCA_964520235.1 uncultured Bifidobacterium sp.
AGTTTGGCATAGGCGCCGGAAGATTTGTCGGCGAGAAACTCATCAATCTCCGCCGGGCTCGGCGGCAAACCTGTCAGGTTCAGCGCAAGCCGGCGGATGAGGATCTCGCGACCGGCTTGAGGCGCGGGAGAAAGGCCTTCCTTCTCCAGCTTGGACAGGACGAATGAGTCTATCGGGTTGTGCGACCACTGTGTGTTGTGCGGCCGTGGCGGGAGAATCTTTTCGACCGGCAGAAATGACCAATGGGATTTGTATTCTGCGCCTTGAAGCACCCAACGCTTGAGCAGTTCCTTTTCAGTCGCGTTCAGAGACAGATGCGAGTCCGGCGGCGGCATCAAGTCGTCTTCATGGTCGGTGACAATGCGGCGGATGAGTTCGCTGTGTTCGAGGTCGCCGGGTTTCACCACCGCCATGCCGCCCTCCAATTCCTTGAGAGCGCCCTCACGGGTGTCGAGACGCAGCTTTGCCTTGCGCGAACCTGAGTCGGGTCCGTGGCAGCGGTAGCAGCGGTCAGACAGCAACGGTCGGATCTGGAAGTTGAAATCCACCCTGTTCGTCTCAGTGTCGCGCCCGGTGAAGGCGGACGCGCACAGCAGGACGTATGCGATCGCCATGTTGCGACAACTGAAGGCGGAGCGGAATTTCACGTCGGGCAGAATAGCACCACCAGAACCGGATGAAAGCCGAATGATGATTTTCCGCTTCTGATTGCTGCCCGCTCACCCGGCGCGATTCGGAGAGTTGAGAACTTCCAGTGCGCGCAATGTGGCGGCGCTGCGGGTTTCCACACCCAGATTTTGGAAGATTTCCAGCAGATGCTTCTTCACGGTGGATTCACTGATGCCGAGGATTGCCGCGATGTCGCCGTTGGTCTTGCCTTGCGCAACCCAGAGCAAAACTTCCGCGACGCGTGGCGTGAGGCCAAGTTTCTGCAACGGCTCGAACGATGAAAAATCCGGCTTGAACTCGCGCTGGGCTTGTTGTTCCGCGCGAAGCAGCCGCGCGTTGATGGCTTCAAGCAAATCCAGTCGCGCAACGGGCTTGGTGAGATAATCGTCAGCGCCGAGGTTCATCCCGTTGCGTAAATCCTCCTTCTCGCCTTTCGCTGTCAGAAAGATGAACGGGATGGACGCCGTGCCTTCGTCCTTGCGCAACGCGTCGAGCACGCCGTGGCCGTCAAGCTCCGGCATCATCACGTCGCACAGGATCAGATCGGGTTTGTCGCGCTTCACAGCGTCGAGACCGGCGCGACCATTCTCCGCGCCGATGGGTTGAAATTTTTCGAGCTTTAGAATCGTCAGAAGATTCCGGCGCATCTCCGGCTCGTCTTCGATGACAAGGATTTTTTTCATTTTGCCTCCAGATGATTTGTTGCGAACAAGGGAAGTTTCACCGTCACAGTCGTTCCGCGCCCCACTGCGCTTTCAACTTTTATTTTGCCGCGATGCAGTTCAACGCAGCGTTTCACAATCGTAAGCCCCAGTCCCGTGCCGGGAACTTGCCCTGCGTTGCGTCCACGATAGAACGCGCTGAACAACCGTTCGATGTCCGTCTCGGGAATTCCCATCCCATGATCGCAAACGCGGCAGACGGCAAAATCGCCGTCGCGTTCCACGTCGAATTGCACCGCGCTCCCCGCAGGTGAATACTTCACAGCGTTCGAGAGCAGATTTGTGAAGACGTGTTGCAACAGGCGCTCGTCCGCAAAGACATTCTTTGCGTCGTCAGGCATGGAAATCTGCACCGGACACTTGTTGTTCGTCGCGGACTGAAGCTCGTCCACAAGCCGCCGGCAAAAGGATGAGAAGTCGAGCGTGGCCGGCCTGAAATCGAGCCTGCCCGCTTCCACCATTCCGAGCACGAGCACCTCCTCCATCAAGTCTGCCATGCGCCGCGTGTTCTTGCGGATGGATTGCAACTGCTCGCGCCGATCATCCGGCTCAAGCTGGTCGAGGTAATTTTCCAGAATCTCCGCCGAGGACATGATGACGCCGAGCGGCGTGCGGAATTCGTGCGACACCATCGAAACGAAATTGCTCTTGAGCTGGCCAAGTTCTTTTTCGCGAGCGAGCGATTTCAACAACTCCGCCTCGGCCTTCTTGCGCTCGGAAATGTCATTGACCGCCGCCTGTATGATCTGTTTTCCGCCCCATTCCACGCGGGTGAGGATCACTTCGACAGGAATGTCTTCACCGGTTTTCCGGCGCGCAACCCATTCGAAACGGACATGGCCGTCGGCGAGACATTTTCGGATGTAATTTTGTGCAAGCGTCGCTGTGTCTTCACCGCCGGGCTGGATCGGTGGCGACGTCAGGCTCGGGTGCAAGCCGATCAATTCGCTCGCGTGATCATAACCCAGCATCTGCACGATGGCGGGATTCACTTCGAGATACTGGTTCTCGTCATGCAGCATGACACCCTGGCTCGACGCCTCGAACAACGCGCGGAATTTTTCCTCCGATTCGCGCAGCAATCGTTCGGAGCGCGACCGATGAGATTCTTCGAGCGCCAGTGAAATCATCGCTGCGAGCGATGACGCAAAATCAATTTCCTCCGCCGACCACTCGCGCGCCGGGCCGATGTGCTCATGACAGATGACACCGACCACTTCGCCGCGCACCCAAACGGGAACATCGAGCAATGACGTGATGCCGCGCGGGTTCAGGTAACTTTCAACCAGCCCCTTCATCGCTGGATGGGTGAGCACGTTGCCCGCTGCGATCGGTTTCTTGACGGACAACGCGGTGAAATATGCGGGTGCGTCTGATGCGCCTAGTCGCGTGCCTTTGAATTGTTCGTCCACGACCTGGGCATCCCCAAGATGCAGGATTTCGCAGACGAGAGCAGAATCGTTTTCCTGCAACGACCAGTAGCTCACGCGCGCCACGTTCATTGTGCTGGCCGCCAGCGCCGTGATCGTTCGCAGTGCCTTGTCGAAATCAGATTTGTCCGAGCGCGCCAGTTTGAGCAAAACGTCACGATGCTTCTGCATCTGCTCGCTGCGGCGGCGCAACGCTTCCTCGGTCTGCTTGTGCTGCGTGTTGTCAATGATGCTCGCGCGAAGAAGCCTTCTGCCTTCGCCTGGAAGACGAACCAG
>CAZFNB010000469.1:0-3097 GCA_964520235.1 uncultured Bifidobacterium sp.
CATGGGCAAGAACACGCCCGAGCGCAAGGACTACATCATGGACAAGCTCGTCGTGCCGGTGGAAGAGTGAGCATGAAGCCGCGCTCGCGAAGTTGATTGAAGAGGGCTTCCCGCCGTCGGGAAAAGTAGCGGGTCGAAATCCGATTCACCTCGGGCTGCCAAGCCTCTCCCGTTGTGTAAAGTTCAAACGGCCCGGTTTCGTACTGATGGACATCACGGCGATAGCTTCCCCAGCGGGCGGCTTCAATCGGGATCGCCTTCGCAATGGAATCTGCCAGCGCGCGGAATCGTTTTTCAGATGCATCGGGCGAGAGCGGGCCACCGTCTGCAAGCCATTTGTCGGCTCGTACGGCAAACCCGGAACGGAAGTTTTTGTTTTCTGAAAGTTTTTGGAACAAAGTCAGCGGGCTGTCATCATCGGGCGAATCAGGGATTTGGAACTCCTCCATGGCCAGAATCTGTTCGGCATCCCAGATGAAGAAGCGGAAGCGGCCATCACGATTACGCGGGCGGATGGCGTACCAGTTGGCGCTGCGATCCCAATCCGAATTTCCGGCGTAAAAGTTCAACAGCATGTAATCCATGAATTGCGGCACATCGAGCAGGCGGCTGATTTCCTTGTAGCGCTTCTCGTCGTTCAAGCCCGAGTTCGCGAGCATCAGCATCTTGTTCCACGCGATGCGGTCGCCGGACTCGGTTTCGTCGCCTTTCAAGATGTCGCATCCGGCTTTGCGCAATTTTGATCCCAACATGGCCGCGCCGGGGCGCTCGCAAAGATTGTAAATCCCCCAGTAGAGATTGTTCAAAAACAGATGCACGAAGAGTCCGCGCGCGGAGCCATGTCCGAGCGATTCCATGCTGCGACGCATCCATTCATCGCGCAGGTACGTAGCGTGAGCGCGTTGCCCGCCATCGCTGCTCAACCAGGAGTCTTCACCGCCCGAGTGCAAAACGAGTTCATCGAATTCGGTCAGGCCGTTCGCGCCAAAAATTTTAGCGCGAAGTTTCGCCGGGCCGTATTCGCGGCGGAATGAAAGACGGAAGGAATGTTTTGGTGATTCCTCCGGGCGACGGCTCATGCCGCCGTGGATGCGGAGTCCGCAGTTGACTTGAAAGTTGGTTTGTCCCGCTGGGTCAACAAGCGTGACTGTGGCAATGCGCTCCCATTCCTTGCCGCGTCCGGTGGGATGAAGATAAATGCCTTTGTCCGGTGAGAACAGGTTCGCCGGGTCGGTTGCTATGAAAATGGAGGGAATGGCGTGCAGCGCTTCGTCCAATTGCTCTGCGGTGATTTCGGAATGGTTCGTTGAAAATGAATAGTGCGCCGGGATTGGTTGACCTTGAAACGCGCCCCAGTTTTCAGGCAGGCCGTGGCGTGTCTGTTGCAGAATGGATTGTGGAAACGAAGAAGTTTGCCGGGATGTCCGGCCCGCAAAAGCAACACCGCAGAGGGACAACAAGAGCGCGAAAACGGGAATTATCTTCATGCGCCGCACTACGGCGTGCCACGCCATTTGGCCGTGATGGGGAAATAGCCAGCGTCCCTGGCGACGCGCTGGCCTTCATCGCCGCGAATCCAATCGAGATACGCTTTCACTTCGGATTTGGGCGCAGCAGCATCGGTGTAACCGTAGATGAAGCGCGCGATGGGATAGATCCGATTTGAAATGCTTTCCTCGGAAGGTGAAACGGGTGTCGAGGAAAACGCGCGCTTGATTTCAACTGCGCGGACGCCGTCGCCTTTCGCAAGCGGGCCGAAGCCGATGGCGTTCGTGTCGCCCGCGATGATTTTCAGCAATTCTGAATCCGGCACGATGCGCACATCGTTCGTCCACGCCTTGCCTGCCAGAACTTCCTCCAGGAACAATTCGCCGGCGGACGTGTTTGTTGTGATGCCGAGCGCGGTGATGGGAGCGTCGCTGCCGCCAAGTTTTTTCCATGTCCGGTGTTTGCCCTGAAAAACCGCGGCAAGTTCGTCATAGGTGAGTTCCTTCACCGGACTGGCGGCATGGACATAAACAGCGACGGCGTTGACCGCGAGTTTGAATTCAACCGGACGCTGGCCGAGTGCGGTTTCGCACAATTGTGCCTCCTTGAAACGGATGGCGCGTGGTGTGACCGCGAGTTGGAATTTTTTTTCCGCCAGCGCGACAAAGGCGTTTGTCACCGTGGAAGCTGCAATTTCGATTTTAACGCCAGGATTTTTTGACTCGTAAGCCTTTGCCCAATTTTGATTCAGCTTGAGAGCGGTTTCAGAGGTCGTGATGCCGATGGATTGCGCGGGCGCGGGCGCCGCGAGAATCGTGAGCATCGAAAGGATGAGCAGGCCGTCGGGAATTTTTTTCATCGCGGGTTTCTATTTTTTCAACCGGAAGAAGCGGCTGCCGGCGGGGTTGTTCGTGGTGAACGGGCTGCTGACAACGGGGCCGGGTACGTCCGTCCACGCGCCCGTGACGGTGTTCGCCTGTTGCAGCGTGTAGCCGCCCTGACTCCAGTTCAAGCGGACGACACTGTTCGATTTCGTCACGTTCAATACCGGCTTCAGCGTGTAAGACAGCGTGAGCCAAGCGCGCAAACCGAACGTCACGTCAGGGCTGCCCGCGTTGTAGTTGTGAACTTCAACCGCCAACACATTGTCGCCGGAGAGAAGATTCGTCGTGATGACCGGGCCGGAAACGGAAATCGTGTCGAGACAATCGGCGTCGCCTGCGCAGGGATAACCCGTCGCGACGGTCGAGTTGTTGATCGCAGTCGGGGCTGCGGCCATTCGCAGCCGGTGGATTTCGACGCCGTTCAGATAAAACACCGCGCCGTCATCGAAATAGCCCTCCATCTGAAGCGTTGCGCCTGCCGGACTGTTCGTGAAGTTGAAGTGCGTACGAAAATAGTAGGTCATGAACGGATAGCCGCTGTTGAAATCCTCCGGCATCTGTGTGAGCAGATCGGCGGGGATGGCCGGGTTCGCGCCGCGGATGTCTGACCACAACAGGCCAGCACCTTCGCCGTCCCATGCCGAATCATCGTAGTTACGCGCATTCCAGCTCACGGCATCAAGGTTTGCCGTCATGTATTTCCACGAGTTGGTCAGATCAAAAAG
>CAZFNB010000470.1:0-3064 GCA_964520235.1 uncultured Bifidobacterium sp.
ACAAGCACACTGGCGTCGCTGCTCAATTCGGCGTCCACGATTGCAACGATGGACGTGTATCAACGTCTGCTGAGTCCGCAGGCATCCCAGACACGACTGGTCTGGTTGGGCCGTGCGCTGACCGTGGCATGCATGTTGATCGGCTGCCTGCTCGCGCCAAATCTTGACGATCCGAAGTTCGGCGGCGTCTTCAATTTCATCCAACAGTTTCAAGGCTACATCTGGCCCGGCGTGGTGGCGGCCTTCGTTCATGCGTTCTTGATGCCACGAGCGCCGGGAAGCGCCGGCGTCGCAGCGCTGGTGCTTGGACCGGTCGTTTACGGCATTTTTCAATTCACCGCAAAGTCCGAAACACGACCGGGCGGGCACGACATCCATTTTCTCCTGCAAGTGTTGCTGACGTTTCTGATTGTCAGCACGGTGATGCTGGCGATGGCCGCGTTCAATCCGATGGCCGAACCGAGACGCTTACCCGAGCGCGCAGAAATTTCACTTCGCACCGAGCCGATCGTCAAAATCACCGGCGCCACGGTCATCCTGGCAGTGCTGATTTTCTTTGTCGTCTTCCGGTGAAATCGCCACGCCAGACGAGACAAGCCACGCTCAGCAGATTCCATCGAACCTTCCGGCCAGTTCCCGCCGGGTGGACGCATCAGCAAACACAGCGTCCGCAGCATTGAGGAGCAGACTGCGCAGTTCTACAGGGCCGAGCCGGTATTCGCGCACAGCCAGTTCGAACTCGTCGCTCAATGTGATGTTGCTGATGGCGGGGTCGTCCGTGTTGAGAGTGACGCGGAGTTTCTCATCGAGGAATTTTCTAAAAGGATGCGCCTGTGCAGACGGCACGGTGCAGGTTTGCAGATTGCTGGTCAGACAGATTTCAAAGACCGTGCCGCGATCCCTCACAGCCTTCAGCAGTTCCGGGTCGTGTTGCAGACTGACACCATGTCCGATGCGTGTGGCACCGTGAGTAAAAACCGCCTCACGGATGTTCCCGGGTCTGCCGCCTTCACCCGCGTGGATGGTTATGGGAATCTCCAGCTTGCGCGCGAGAGTGAACGCTTCCGCGTGCGGTGCGGCGGGAAAATGGTTTTCATCACCCGCGAGATCTATTCCAACGACGCCCCGGTCGCGATACTTGTGAGCGAGTTGTACCGTCTCAAGGTTCTCGCGGAGGGAAACGGAACGATAGCAGCAGAGAATCGTTCCACAACGCACCCCAAAATCGCGCTGCCCACGACGAAAACCTTCAAGCGCCGCGACAACCGCGTCTTCCATGTTGAATTTCGGACCGGTGCAAAGAGACGGAGCGAATCGCGCTTCAAAATAGATGACGTTGTCACGCGCACAGTCCTCGCAAAGCTCGTAGGCGATGCGTTCCTGTGTTTTTGCGAAAGGCAGCAACGGATAAAACACCTCGAAGCGTTTGAGAAAATCCGTCAGGCTGCGACAATCCCGATCCACCTGCACGAACTTTGCGAGTACTCTGGGGTCGTAGCTTGGCAGCTTGATGCCGAGTTCATCACCCAGTTCCGCGATCGTCGGCACGCGAATCGCCCCGTCGAGATGCAGGTGCAGATCTATCTTTGGCAGTCGCTTGAAGTTCATGCGTGCCACACGTCAATTGATCCATGCGGACAAACGGCCATCCAGTCTTCTGCCACAAAAGACGGAGCACTCGAGCGGTCGCTATTCCACGAACTTCAGGACGCGGCTCTTCTCCGAACGTTTGCGTTTGTTCTCGTCCAGTTCCTTTTTGCGCAGCCGGAGGTTCTTGGGCGTGGCTTCCACGTATTCGTCCACGTCAATGTACTCCAACGCACGTTCAAGCGAGAGCTTGAGCGGGGGTGAAAGTTGGATGCCCTTCCCGTCGCCTTGTGAACGCATGTTGGTGAGGCGCTTCTCCTTCACCGGATTCACCGGGATGTCATTCTCTCGCGCGTTCTCACCGACGATCATGCCGACGTAGATTTGGTCGCCCGGCTCGACCATCAGCCGGCCACGCTCCTGAACCATGTTGAGCGCGTAGCTCGTGGCTTCACCGCCTTCCATGCTGACGAGCGAACCATTTTTGCGTGCCGCGATTTCGCCGCGGTCCGCGCCGTATTCGTGGAACAAGTGGCTCATCACGCCCATGCCTTTCGTGGAGTTCACGAGGTCGGTCTCGAAACCAATCAATCCGCGCATCGGCACCAACGCCTCAATCGTCACCTGATTGCCGTGGTGATTCATGTTCGTGATCTCGGCCTTCCGGAACGAAAGATTCTCCATGATCGTCCCCATGTTTTCATTAGGGATTTCGACGAATAACTTCTCGATGGGTTCGAGTGGATTGCCAGCGGCGTCTTTCTTCCAGAGGACCTCCGGGCGGGACACCAGAACTTCGTAACCTTCGCGACGCATCTGTTCGACAAGAATCGCTATCTGCATTTCCCCACGACCGCTGACCGCAAAAATCTTCGGGTCACTCGTCTGCGCGATGCGCAAGGCGACGTTCGTGCGGATTTCCTTCACCAACCGATCCCAGATATGCCGGGCCGTGACGAGTTTGCCGTCCTGACCGGCGAGCGGGCCGTCGTTCACGGCGAATTCCATCTGGATCGTCGGCGGATCAATCGGGATGTAGGGCAACGCCGGACGGGCTTCGCTGTCGCAGATCGTTTCACCGATGAAGACGTCCTCGAAACCGGTGATGCCGACGATGTCACCCGCGTGCGCTTCCTGGATCTCGATCCGTTTCATGCCCTCGAAATGATAGAGCATGGTGACCTTGTTCTTGGTGATGCGGCCATCGCCGTGGCGGCAGATTGCGGCGTCGCCGACCTTGACTTTGCCTTCGTAAATCTTGCCGAACGCGATACGACCGAGGTAATCGCTGTAATCGAGGTTCGCGACAAGGATCTGGAAACCTTCGCCCGCATGCGCGCGGGGCGGCGGAATGTGCTTCACGATGGCGTCGAACAACGGCTCCATCGTGCCGGTGACGTGATCGAGTTCCACCTTGGCGTAACCCTGCTTGGCGGAGCAATAAATGAACGGGAAATCGAGTTGCTCATCCGTCGCG
>CAZFNB010000471.1:0-3063 GCA_964520235.1 uncultured Bifidobacterium sp.
CCCTGGTGAAAGTTGTCACCGCCATCCGCCCGCCCAATCCGAGCCTGCGCGTGGAGTTGTCCCGACGCACCCACAACCCCTCTCCTGCCGTCCGCCTTGAAGCCTTGCACGCATTGGAAAATTTGCGGCTCACCAACCCCACCAGCACGGCGGTATTTGTGCGGTTGCTCAACGACTCCGATGAAACCGTGCGCCGCGCCGCCACGAACGCGCTGACGAACCTGACCTTCAACGCCGCTTCATCCCCGCCGCAATGACCGCATGAACGAATCCTCCACCGTCATCAACGCGGTCGTTCCCGTTTTCGGCGTCATGGGCCTGGGCGTGCTCATCCGCAAACTCAACTGGCTCACCGAGGAGGCCGACAAAAGTCTCATGCGCGTTTGCGTGAACGTGCTGTTGCCCTGCCTCATCCTGGACAAATCCCTCGGCAACCCCGCGCTCTCCCAACCGAGCAATCTCCTGCTCGCGCCGTTGATCGGCTACCTGCTCATCGCAACAGGAATGCTCACCGCATATTTCGCACGCCCGCTCCACGGTCTGAAAGAACCTCGTGAAAGACGCACCTTTGCCGTGACGGTCGGGATGCACAACTATGGTTACGTTCCGCTGCCGCTGGCGCTGTTGTTGTTCGATCAAGCCACGGCGGGCGTGTTGTTCCTGCACATCATCGGCGTGGAGATGGCGATGTGGACGTTGGGCGTGATGGTATTGTCCGGCGGCTCGATGCGCGACTGGCACAAGCTCATCAACGCACCGCTCGTCGCCATCGTGCTTGCGATCGTTTTCAACGCGCTCGGATGGAACGCCGGCGTGCCGCAGGTTGTCGTCACCGGGATGCACTGGCTGGGTGGCTGCGCGATCCCACTGGCGCTCATCCTGATCGGCGCGATCATGGCGGATCACCTTGGGGAATTTCACTCCGCCAACGGCTGGCGCGTCATCCTCTCCGCAATGCTGCTGAGAATCGGGTTGTTGCCCTTGGTCTTTTTGCTGGTGTCGAAACTTGTTCCGATGACGCTGGAACATCAACGCGTGCTCGTGCTCGAAGCCGCAATGCCGACGGCGGTGTTCCCCGTGGTGCTGGCGAAACTTTACAAAGGCGATCCCGCGACGGCCATGCGCGCCGTTCTCAGCACGGCGGTCGTCTCGCTCATCACGATTCCGCTCTGGATCAAGTTCGGGATGAAGTTCATCGGGTACTGACTCGTGATGATTACACACGTTTTTTGAATGTGGAATTGACGCAGTTGCAGAGTGGATGAAATGCTCGACGCGTGAATTCACTCTATCAAAAAACGCGAACCATACCTTGTTCGACATATCTTGCCGTTCTCTTTGGCAGCGGGCTGCAACAATTCGGCTGGTTGTTCCTTGGTTTCGGGATGATTTTCACGATTGTGTTTGCAGGCACGGCGGACACGGCCTCGATTTTCAAATTTCGCGGAAAACTCGAACAAGTGGAAGGCATTGTCGTTTCCAGCGAGAGGAGCGGGTACTCAGAGGGCGGCTCGCGACGAAAGCACGGAACAGGCAGATCAAGGCGGGGCACGCCGATTTATCGCCATGATTATACGTTTCAAATCAACGGTACCGCGTATCAGGGAGTTTCTTATTCCAAAGGGGGCGCGCTGGAGAGCGGACAAAAGATACAGGTCGAATTCCCGCAAGACCAGCCCACCACCTCACGAATCAAAGGCATGAGAACCGCGCCATTCGGCACGTGGGTTCTGCTCCTGTCGATTTTTCCACTGGCGGGATTGGCGCTGGCTGTCACGGGATTGTTTCTTGGCAGGAAAAATTGTTCCCTGCTGGCTCGTGGTGAACTGGCAAGGGGAAGATTGACCGCAAAAGAACAAACGAACTCCCATGTCAACAGGCAGAATGTTTACAAACTGACGTTCCAATACACCGATCGAAAGGGCCACACGCATCAAGCGACAACCAAAACGCATCTGCCGGAAAAACTTGAAGATGATGCGGAGGAAAGACTGCTCTATGACCCGTTGCATCCAGACCGTGCGGCGTTTGTGGACATGCTGCCTGCAACGCCAAAAATTTCCGAGGAGGGCGTCATATCAAGCGTGAGCACCGGGCGGGTATTGGCGGCAATCCTGCCACCGATTATTGCGGCGTTGATCGTGATCTGCGGACTGATTTTGAAAATGCTCTGAGCATCAGCGCCCACGGCGGGCGTCACTCCGCCTTCAACACGGCGGCAACGAGTCCTTCAGTTGTGTGTTCCTTCGCTTCCACGTCCGGTCTGAGGCGCAAGGTCTCAACCACCTTGCTGGTCTCGGGTCCGATGGATGCAAGCTTGATTCCGGGATGTTTTTTCAACAACGCAGGCAGGTTGAAGCGCGCATGGAAATGCTCCACTGTCGAGCCGCTCGTGAACGTGATCCAGTCCGCGCCCGTCTCCAGGAGTCGCTTTCCGTCACCGGTCACATCTTCCGTCTCCGCCACCGTCCGATAAACCGGGACGTCGTCCACGATCGCGCCAAGTTCTTCGAGCGCCCTGGGCAAATCAGGATTGGCGACTTCCGCCCGGAGCAGACATATCTTCAGGTTTTCAACGCTCTCGAATTTCGCAAACTCCTTCGCAATCTTCACGCCCACGGCTTCCTCGGGCATCAAATCCACTTGAAGGTGAAACTAATAGCATAATCGCCCGCTCGGGCGATTTTGCTTTTATTTGGCAGGAAAAGCGTATATACTAGGCCAACTATGTTGAATGAGCAAAGGAGCCTTGGCGACTATTGCGAATTTATGCAGGCGCTTCGCCACATTAGAGGACTTTCGTTCCAGTCCTCTAATGTGGCGGCAGCGAGCTGCCACCAAATTCTCATGGTATTGTTTAATTTTGTATACACTATATGTCTTTCCTGGATAAATTCTTCGGCCCTTCTTATGAGAAAGAGCTTAAAGCCGTAAGGCCTCTCATTGCTGAGATTAATGGGCGTGAAGTAGATACAGCTGGCTTGAGCGACCAGGGTATTAAGGATGAAGTAAGTAAGCTTCGTCAGCGCATTCGAGACGGTGCTACCACTGACGACGTCCTTG
>CAZFNB010000472.1:0-3062 GCA_964520235.1 uncultured Bifidobacterium sp.
CAAGGATTTGGGCCTGGCGACCGCGTACCTTGCCGAGGTGATCAAGGCGATTGCGGCTTACGCGGAACTCTCACCAACGGGAACGCCGCCGGCCTTGCCGCCGGTTCCAGAAAAACCGGACGAACCCGGGGGCGAAACATGAGCGAAAGCCAGAACAGGCTTGTCTCCCTCACGCGCGAACTCCTTGCGGAATGGGAGCACACCAAACAATACTGGAACGACGCCAAGAGCGCCGAGTTCGAGAAACGGTTTCTCGACGAACTGCTCCCGGCAGTCAACGCCGCCGTCACCAACATCGAATCGCTTGAACGCATCCTCAGCAAAATCCACGACGACTGCGACTGAGCTTCTGAGCGCGGCGCAGACGGTGCAACTGGTCGAGCAGTTGCGCGTTTGCATCCGTGAAATCTCGGATCGCGCCGCCGCGCAGGATCTCGATTTCTCCAAGCGCAGCACCAAGCTTCGCGCGCAGTTCGATGAGGCCGTGTCCGCCGAGCGGGAGGATTTTTCAGGAAAGACCGGTGCGTTGGATGCGGATACGACCAGCCGGCGGCAACAAGCGCAGAGGCGTTTTGAGGCGCGCAAAGGCTGGATCGCAAAGGCCGGCCAGACCGCCCGTGCCAGACGCCTCGCGCAGATAGAGCGCGAGGAAAGCGCCCGCACAGTCGAGATTCAACACGCCCTTGTTGGCGCGGAACGTCACCGGGATGATGACATCAAGGCTGCAAAGGAAAAACTCGAATCGTTCAACGCGCAGCTCGCCGGGGAAAATGTCGCGCTCCAAAAAGCGGAGGCCGCGGCGCGCTTTACGCTCGGAGGTTACGGCTCGCTGGCCCGGTTGCTCACCGCGCCGCCGGAGGTGAAGCCGGATTTGTCCGGGGACGAAAAACAAAACATCGGGCGCTTCCATGAGCGATTGAAAAAAGTGGAAGATGAACTTGGCCGTTGTCGCGCGCTGTTGCTGCCGTTGTTCTTTCGCGTGCTGCCGGTCTGGATTTGCGTGCCGGTGGTCCTTGGACTTGCGTTCATTTTCATTCCGTCGTTGCGCCGACTTGATTTCGCATTGGTGACTCCGGCCAATTGGGCGGCGGTTGGCGGGGGTGTTGTCGGGATTCTTGCGCTTTATTTCATCGGTCGGATGATGGCTTCTCCAGCAGCCTGCGCTGCTGCGACCGCTCTGGAGGAGGCGCGCAAACTTTACGATGCCGCCGCCGCCAAAGCCCAGGCCGCACACGCACGGGAGGTTGAGAAGGCACGCGCCCAACACGCAGCCGCGACGCAATCGCTGAACGCGGATTGGAAGGAGATTCAAGTGCAGGCACGGTCGTTGCGTGTGGGATGGGAGGAGCGCTTGATTGCGCAAGTCCAGAGGGTCGCGGCGAAGAACGAGGATCGCAATCATCGCGCGCAGACCTCCATCAATTCGCATCAAATCCGGCAGACGCAGCAGTTCACCGCCGCATCCGAGGCTCGGCTCATGGAACTCAAGGCCGCTTTCGCCGACAACTCCGACAAGCTGAATTCATCATGGGAAGCCGCGCGCCGCAGCGTGGAATCTGACTGGCAGACAAAAGTCGTTCCCGTTCTCGAAAAACTTCAGGCCGCGCGCGAAGCGTCGGAAAGGACGTTCGCGCCGTGGCAACCAGAGCGGTGGAAACAGTTCTCATTGCCGGGCGGATTCACTCATGCGGCGCGCTTCGGCGAATTGCAGGTGGACCTGGAAAAATTGGCCGGCGTGACGATGGCGGGCAAAGGATTGACATGGCCCGGAGAGAAACAGTTCACCCTGCCGCTGCATGTCACAGTTCCCGATGGCGGCTCGATCCTGTTTGAGACGAAGAACTCCGGGCACGAACAGATCATCGGCGTGTTGAACAGCATCGTGTTGCGGCTGCTCACATGCGCGCCGCCGGGAAAAGTGGCGTTCACGATTATTGATCCCGTCGGGTTGGGCCAGAATTTTGCGGGCATCATGCACCTGGCCGATTTTGAGGAGCGCGTCATCAACAGCCGCATCTGGACGCAGCAGGCGCAGTTCGAGCAACGACTTGCCGACCTCAATGAGCACATCGAGAAGGTCACGCAGATGTATCTGCGCAACGAATATGCGACGCTCGCCGAGTACAACGCACAGGCCGGGCGGCTGGCGGAGAAATATCACTTCCTCGTCATCGCGGATTTTCCGGTGAACTTCAGTGACATCGCCGTCAAGCGCCTGCAAAACATCATCGCCAGCGGGCCGCGTTGCGGTGTTTACACGCTCATCCATTGGGATCAGCGCCGCCAGCCGCCGCTCGAACTCGTGCCGGAAGAGCTGCGCAAGAACAGCCTCGTGCTTGTGCCGCGCGGCGACGGCTTTTCGCCCGCGAACACGAACTGGGAAGGCATACGGCTTGTTCTCGATGCGCCACCCGACGCGGAACTCGCCACGGAACTGCTCCAGCAGATCGGCAAGGCCAGTGTGGATTCGTATCGTGTCGAGATGCCGTTTGCAGAGGTCGCACCGGGCGAAAACGAAATCTGGTCGCTCGATACTACGCGCGAATTGACCGTGCCGATCGGTCGCACGGGCGCAACGAAGCTGCAATATCTCGCGCTCGGACAGGGCACGCGGCAACACGGGTTGGTTGCGGGCAAGACCGGCTCGGGCAAGTCCACGTTGTTTCACGTTGTCATCACGAACCTCGCCCTCTGGTGCAGCCCGGAGCAGGTCGAGTTTTACCTCGTGGACTTCAAGAAGGGCGTCGAGTTCAAATGTTACGCCACACACAAGCTGCCGCACGCGCGCGTCATCGCCATCGAGAGCGACCGCGAGTTCGGGCTGAGTGTGCTCCAGCGTGTGGACGAGGAATTGAAACGACGCGGCGATCTGTTCCGCAAGCTGGGCGCGCAGGACATTGCCGGTTACAAGCGCGCTGGCGGCAACGAGCCGATGCCGCGCGTATTGCTGTTGATTGATGAGTTTCAGGAGTTGTTCGTCGAGGACGACCGCGTGTCACAAGGCGCGGCGCTGTTGCTCGATCGAATTGTGCGTCAGGGCCGCGCGTTTGGGATTCACGTCC
>CAZFNB010000473.1:0-3048 GCA_964520235.1 uncultured Bifidobacterium sp.
TGCGCCTCGACGGCCGCCCAGACCGGGTCGGGCTCGTAGGTGCGGCGTGCCTGGCAGGTTGCGACGTGGTTTACCACTGCGTTGCACAGGTGCCTCTTGCCAAGGACAAGGAGTTGTTTCACTCGGTCAACGTCCACGGCACGGAAAATCTGCTGCGCGCCGCGCTTGCCGCGAAAGTGCGCAAGGTGATTTATGTTTCATCCAGCGCAGTCTTCGGCGTCCCGAGATCAAATCCTGTCACCGAGGAAACGCAGCCCACGCCCGGTGAAGCTTACGGTCGCGCCAAGCTTCAAGGCGAGACCCTCTGCCACGATTACGCCAGACGCGGGCTCGACGTGAGCATCATCCGCCCGCGCACCATCATGGGCCACGGGCGGCTCGGCATCTTTCAGATTTTGTTCGAGTGGATTCGCGAGGGCTACAACGTCCCGGTGCTCGGACATGGCGATAACGTCTATCAATTCGTCCACGCGGACGATCTTGCGGAAGCGTGCGTTCTTGCCGCTGCGCGACCGGGCGCGGCAACCTACAATTGCGGCGCAGCGCAGTTCGGGACGATGCGGGACGCGCTGGAAAAGCTCTGCCTTCACGCGAAAACCGGCTCGCGCGTCCGCAGCGTGCCGATGACTCCCGCCGTTGTGTTCATGAAAGCCACCAGCACGCTTGGCCTCTCCCCGCTTGGCGCGTATCACGCCATGATGTATGGCCGCTCGCTTTACTTCGACATCAGCAAGGCGCAGCGCGAACTCGACTGGCAACCGCGCTATTCCACAGACCAGATGTTTGCCGAAAGCTATGACTGGTATCTCGCCAACCGCGAAAAAATCCTGCATGCCCACGGCGCATCGCATCATCGCTCGGCGGTGAAGCAGGGAATTTTGTCGTTGGTGAAACGCGTGTTGTGAGCAACTGCTCACCACACGCGTATTTCTTCTGGACAGCAAATTATTCCAATTGCAAAGTCGGCTTCGTGAATCCTCCGTTCCCAGAATCTATCGTCTCAACTAAATCTCAGACGGCTTCCTACACGATTGCGCTGCACCGAATACTAAGACTGATATGTTTGCTTGGTGCCGCGACCGCTCCGATCCTTTCCGCCTTTGTCGCTCGCTTTGCGTCACGCATTGCCATCAAAGGTTTCATTCCAGACCCCACCAAGGTCAAGCTACCTTAGCTGACTCAGACTTGGGTTGGAGATTTGGCCAACGGCAATTTCCCTCTCGTCCTGATCAACTGTCTAATTTCAGCGTTGCTTCTCGCTGGTGGAGTGTTCCTCATCTTCTCAAAGCGGCCCTCTCCCCACGCTGCCGGAACTTTGCTGACAATCTTGTGCTGCCTAGGTTACGCGATTGCCATCATATCGGTTGGGAGCACCATAATGGGTTTGGTTGTCCCGTTCGTTCGGGGAATTGAAATCCGGCAATAGACAGCCGGAACTATTCATCACTCCAACGCCGCCAACTCCATCCCCGCCTTCTCCCACTCTGCTGTGGCTTCAGGCAAACGGTCACTGACCTCCATCAACTCACGGTTGATCTGCGTGGCCCGGCCACCGGCGTTGTAGGTTTCCGGCTTTTCCAACTCCGCCGCCAGTTCGCGTTCCTTTTCCTCCAGAGCGGCAATCTCCTTTTCCAACGCGTTGATGCGCTTCTGAATCTCCTGCCGTTTGCGGGAACGCGCCTGTCGTTCCTCAGCTTCAATGCGCCGCTGCTCCTTTCGGTCAACCGCAGGCGCAGCAACCGTGTTTTCCTTCGGCTTCGACGTCACCGCGCCTGAACTTGTCAAAGCCGCCCGCGCCCCCTGCCCGGTCTTGTCCAGATAGTATTGGTAGCCTCCGGGAAAATGCTGCAACCGCCCCGCCTCCACGCGCACGACGTGATTGGACAACTGCCGGATGAAATGCACGTCGTGGCTGATGAAGATGAGCGTGCCTTCGTATTGCTTCAGCGCCTCGATGAGCGCATCCACGCTCGCAAGATCAAGGTGCGTGGTCGGTTCGTCCATCAACAACAGGTTTGGCGGATCGAGCAACAACTTCACCAAGGCGAGCCGCGACTTCTCGCCGCCGCTCAACACGCTCACCGGTTTGTAAATGTCGTCGCCGCGAAAAAGAAAACTGCCAAGCAGGTTGCGGATGGCTTGCTCCGTCACGCGTTGCGGCGTATCACCCGCCTCCTGCCAGACCGTGTGCTGCGGATTCAACATCTGCGCCCGATGTTGCGCGAAATAACCGTGCTTCACGTTGTGGCCGAGCTTTCGCTCACCCGCTTGCGATTGGAGCACACCCGCGAGCAGCTTGAGCAACGTGGATTTACCCGCACCATTCGGCCCGACCAACACGATGCGCTGTCCACGCTCCGCCTCGAAGTTCAGATTGTCGTAAATCAGTTTTGGTGGAGGCGACGACACGTCGCCGCTTGGTGGAGGTGATGCCTCGTCACCCGTGCCGTGCGACGAGGGCGTCGCAGCCACCGCGTAGCCAAACCGCACCTTGTCCAGAGTGATGACGCGCTGGCCGCTGCGCTGCGGTTGTGGAAAACGAAAACCCACCGTCGGCCCGTCGCTTTCCGGCGCAGCGACCATCTCCTCCTTCAACCGCTCGATCTGTTTCAGCTTCGATTGCGCCTGCGCCGCCATCGTGTTCTTGGCGCGAAACCGGTCCACGAACGTCTGCAACTGGTCAATCTTGCGTTGTTGCGCCTTGGCGGTGGCGATCATGTTCGCCTCCGTCGCCACGCGCTGTTCCAGATACGAATCGTAATTGCCCGTGTAACGCAGTATGCGCGCGGCGCGCAGCTCGGCGATGTGTGTGCAAAGCCGGTTGAGAAACTCGCGGTCGTGCGAGATGAGCAGGATCGCGCCCGGATAAGTGCGCAAATAATCCTGAAACCACAACAAAGTTTCGAGGTCGAGATGGTTCGTCGGCTCGTCGAGCAACAGCAGATCCGGCTCGTCCGTCAACAGCCGCGCGAGATGGGCGCGCATGACCCAGCCGCCGGAAAGCTCGCGCGCGGGCCGTTCGATGTCCGATTGCTCGAAACCAAGGCT
>CAZFNB010000474.1:0-3046 GCA_964520235.1 uncultured Bifidobacterium sp.
CCATGGGCGGCCTGGTGGAGCGCATCATCGAGCGCAACGCGACCATCCCCGTTGACGCACCGAGCATGAACGCAAATTTGTTGCTCAGGCTGGAATTGAATTCTCCGTTGCCGCGCTGCACGTTGTCCCAGCTTTTCACCACACCCCAAACCAGCAACACCAGCGCAGCCAGAATGATCACGCCGCCGGTCACGCCCCAGTCCGCGAGCGTGTTGACGTATTCGTTGTGTGCGCGCTCCGCCTGCAATTGCACCGCTGGCGGGCGATACGCGCGGTAAAGCCAGTCGTAATGCCCGGGCCCGACACCGAACCACACGTTGTCCTGCCACATGGCTACCGCCGCGTTCCACAGCTCGCGGCGCACGTCCAGATCCAGCCGCCCGGACGATGTCGCGTGTTCGATCCTTGGTTTGAACAAATTCGTCTTCGTCACCAGATACGCGCCGCCACCCAGTAGAATCAACAACCCGATCGTTGCCGCAAGCCGATGCCCGCGGGTCGAAGCCAGCATCCCGAAGAAAAACAGCAACGCCACAACGCATGCCGCCCAACTGCCGCGCGAACCCGTTGCCCCGATGGCGACGAACATCACCATGACGGCGTAGGCGAAAAAAACTTTCAACACGGCCTTGCTTCGGCCCACAAGCGTGTACGCCAGCGCAAGCGGCAGGATCATTTCCAGGAAACCGGCCAGATGATTCGGGCAGATATAAGTGCCTGAAGCGCGCCCGATGTAACCCGACGAAATCCACCAGACCTTGTCTGACTTGGTCATGTATTGCCACACGCCGTAAACCGAGAGAGCCAGCGCCAGAAAGATCAACGTATATGAAATCGCCTGGGTGCTTTCCTGCCGGTGCAGGTTGTTGATGACGGAAAAAAACAGAAACGCGTAAACCAGCACCCGCAACGTTTCCTGCCTTCCGACATATTCAATGTCACAGGTGAAATACCGGGCAACCGCATAAACCGTGAAGGCAATGACCGCCCAGCAGATGGGTGGGAATAAAAATTTCGGGCGGTCCGCAAGCCAGAGACGGATTCCCCATAAGGCCATCACACCAGCGGTCAACACCTGCACGACCGCGAACAACTGCGGCTCGACCGCCCCGATGGCCAGCGGGCTGAAGACCAAAACCGCCAGCACCAGCCCGAGGATTCCACGCTCGCAAAAGTCGTCCAGCTTCTCTCGATCCATGGCAGCCACCGTTTCTACGGACTAAAACAGACTGTAGATGAACGGCGCCAGCGCCGAGCCTTTTGCAAAAATCAGCAACGCCCCCAGCAACAGCAGGAACACGACGATCGGCGCAATCCACCACTTCTTCTGCTCCCGCAGGAACTGGAGGAACTCCTTGATGATGGAAAAACGGCTCATGCAAAATTTATGGATTGAGTGGTTGCTGGGCGTTCAAATTTCAGCGGCAGACCAACTTGGTTTGCCGACGTTAAAATGCCCGCATGTGCGCGCGACGTAAAGCGCATTTACCAATCGCGCGCGGCGCAAGCTTGCTTGTCCCATCCCGTTCGCCTAACGTCCGCGCCGTTCGGAAACCCTTTGAAAAATTTATGAGCGTATTGATTGTCGGTTCGACCGCGTTGGATTCCATAAAAACCCCGAGGGCTGAGAACCCGCGTCTGCTCGGCGGCTCGGCCAGCCACGCGGCTGTGGCGGCCAGTTTCTTTTCTCCCGTCAAACTCATCGGCGTTGTGGGCGAGGATTTCCCCAAAAAATACGTCTCGCTTTACCGCAAGCACGGCATTGACTTGTCCGGTCTTCAGATCGAACCAGGCAAAACGTTCCACTGGTCGGGCGAGTATGAGTTGAACATGAACAACCGCCGCACGCTCCTCACCGAATTGGGCGTGTTCGAGAAGTTTACGCCTCATCTGCCCGAGGCGCACAAGCGCACGCCGTTCGTGTTGCTCGCCAACATCGCGCCTGCGCTGCAACATCATGTCCTCGACCAGATGGCACGACCCAAATTCGTCGTCGCCGACACCATGGACTTATGGCTCAACATCGCCCTCGACGACCTGATCAAGCTGCTCAAACGCATTGATGGCTTTGTGCTGAATGACAGCGAAGCGCACCAGTTGACGAAGGAAGACAATGTGTTCGCCGCGTTGAAGAAGATTCACAAGCTCGGCCCGAAATACGTCATCATCAAAAAAGGTTCACACGGCTCAATTCTCTCCGGGCCGAAGGGATTTTTCATCTGCCCGGCCTATCCGCTGCGCAATGTCATTGATCCCACGGGCGCGGGTGACTCGTTTGTCGGCGGCATGATGGGTTATCTCGCCGCCGCGCGCGGCTCGATTGACTCCAACATCCGCCGCGCGATGGTTTATGGAAGCGTCACCGCGTCATTCTGCTGCGAGGGATTCGGACTGAACTGCACAACGAGGACAAAACGCGTGCAAATCGAGCAGCGCGTGAAGGAACTGGAGAGGCTGACGAAGTTCTAATCGGGAACACCGATCATTTTGCCGCTACCAGCTCCGGCTTTGCGGAGGATTTTCCCTCCTGTTGCGCGCGCCTTTTCTGAATCGCCATCCAGATTGCCTCGCACGTCGCCGGTGACGCGAGCGCCACTTCACTTTTACCGGAACCAAACGCCGCCACCGCATCACGGATCGCCTCGCGCACCGAGATGGCCAGCATGAACGGCGGTTCGCCCACGGCCTTGCTCCCGTGCACGACATTCTTCTGCGCCGCGTTCGCGAGCAGCGCGACGTTGAAAATTTTTGGCGTGTCTCCGATGGCGGGAATCTTGTACGTGTCCGGCGAGTGCGTCAGCTTCACACCCTTGTCGCTCCACAATAGCTCCTCCGCCGTGAGCCAACCCATGCCTTGCACGAAACCACCCTCGATCTGACCACGGTTGATGGCGTCGTTCACCGAACTGCCAACGTCGTGCAGGATGTCCACGCGCGTGACCTGTTGCATCCCGGTAAAGCCATCCACCTCCACCTCCGTCACCGCCGCGCCGTAAGCAAAATAATGAAATGGTTTCCCGCGGCCCGCCGCGCGATCCCAATGAAT
>CAZFNB010000475.1:0-3002 GCA_964520235.1 uncultured Bifidobacterium sp.
TGCTGGCGCGGCGGGAGACGGTGTTGCAACACGGCGGTTTCAACGAAGCGCTTTATCCGAACGAGGAAAACGCGCTCATGGACAACATCGAGCGCGAGGGCGGCAGGCTGCTGTATGACCCGGAACTTTTCGTCTGGCGTCGTCCGCGTCGCAACATGAAATCCTTCATCAAGATGTTGCTCAACTACGGGCGCGGCCGTGCAGAACAGTTCCGCACCACGCCAACAATCGGCTCCGCGCTGAATTTCGTACCGCCGCTGTTCTGTGTCTTTCTCGTCGTGTTGCCGGCGCTCTTGATCCTTTGCCCCTTGTTCGGCCTCGTGCCGCTTGCCGCTTATCTTTTTGTTCTCATCCTGCAAATGCTGGCCCTGATGCCGGATGGCGGGCTCGTCCGCAGCCTGTGCGCGTTACCGCTGATGTTTTTGACGCATGTTTATTACGGGCTGGGATTCTGGCGCGGGCTGTTCACAAAACTGCGCAAGCCGGGCGAGCGCGGTGATTTCCCGGTGAAACTTGAGAACATCGCGAAATAGTCGCCTGGAGTCATTTGAACGCTCGCTGCCGGTTCGCCTCGTAAAGAAATGCAGCAGCGGCGCTGGCGACGTTGAGCGAGTCCACGCCCGGCGGCATCGGAATGGAAACGGCTTCATCGCACGCGGCGAGAACCCCGGGAGAAATGCCTTCCCCTTCCGCACCGAAAACGATGCAGGTGTCCCCGGAAAAATTTGTTTGATGCAAGAATCTCCTGTCCGTGTGCGGATGCGCTGCAACACACCGGATTCCTTGCTGCCGCAACTCCGCAATCGTCTGCACAAGATTTTCCGTTTCCACGACGGGCAGTTGAAAGATTGTGCCCATTGAATTTCGGACGGCACGACGCAGAAACGGGCTTGCAGTCGTCTCACCCACGAACAACGCCTGCGCACCGAACGCCGCGCAATTGCGCACGAGCACTCCGACGTTTTCCGCGCTGGTCAATCCGTCCGCTGCGACGAACAGACGCGGCGATGCGGAGTTGCGGATCAAATCATTCAGGACGCACGGCCTCGGAATCCTGGCCACCGCCAGCACGCCTTGAAACATCTCGAAACCGACGAGTTCTTCGAGCACGCGCTTTTGGGTGACGGCGTAAACCGGAATGCTTTCGGCACGAGCCCGCAACGCCGGCTCATATTCCGTGAGTCTGTGCTCCGGCAGCAGCACGGAGACAACCTCAAACGCACTCGCCAGAAGCCGATGCACCACCTTGTCACCTTCCGCGACGAAGATACCCTGCTCCCTATGCTCGTGCGGACGCCTGAGCGTACGATACGGAGCAAGCTCCGGCAGATCGAGCGATTCAATCCGGTGGACGTGAAACACGAAAAGATTCTCCGCGATTCATTTCAACGTGTCGAGTTGTCAGGATGAAGGAGTTACAGCTTGATTCGGGAAACACGAGCGAACATTTCCAGCGCTCTGTTTACCAAATCCAACATCGCCTCATCCGGCCATTGCTTGGCAGTACGGCTGGCGTCTGCTAATTTCATCATATGAAACGAATTCCTCCCTGCTGCCTTCTTGCCACTTTTTTGATCGCATCATCTCACAACATGTCCGCCGGCCCGCTCGATATTCTCAAATCGGCCATCGCGACAACCAATGCGACAACCCGCGCGATCTCCGCTTTGCCACAGGAACAGGTGGTGGATGGATTGAAGGAAGCCCTCGCCAAGGGCGTGGAACGCGCGGTCACTTCGCTGGGCCGCACGGATGGTTTTCTCACAAATCTGAACGTAAAAATTCCCATGCCGGGAAAATTGCAGTCGGTGGAAAAGACGTTGCGGGTCGCCGGCCAGGGAAAACTGGCGGATGATTTCATCGCCTCCATGAATCGCGCGGCGGAACAGGCTGTTCCCACTGCGGCAGCCGTGTTCGGTGACAGCATCAAACAAATGAGCATCGCGGACGCAAAATCAATCCTCTCCAGCACAAACGACGCAGCCACACAGTATTTTCGCCGGACGACACAGACAAATCTTCACGCGAAATTCTATCCATTGGTGCAAAAGGCGACTGACAGCGTGGGTGTGACCGCAAGTTACAAGCAGATGATGGGCAGGTTCGCCTCGGCAAATTCATTGGGAGGATTTGTTGGCGCAAAATCACCGGTGAGGCTGGAGGCGGCGGATATTGATTCCTACGTCACGGACAAAGCGATGGACGGACTTTTCAAAATGGTCGCCGAAGAGGAGAAAAACATCCGCGCAAACCCGGTGGCGCGCACGACTGACCTGCTGCAAAAGGTTTTTGGCGCGACGAAATAACTTCAATCTGCGTTGCCAGTCCACTTTTGGAAACATTTGCTCGCACACCCTGACTGTTTCTGCTTTCATCCACCGCGCCGGATTTCCGGCAAAACTGTTTACAATCATGGAATCGTTACCGACTGTCATTCTCAAGCCGGGTGAAGCTGACCGCATCGTCGCGGGCCATCCCTGGGTTTATCACTCCTCCATCCTTCGCATGACCGCACAGGCGGGCGACGGTGAACTCGTACAGGTGAAGGATCACCGCCAGCGTCTGCTTGGCACGGGATTCTTCAACTCAAAATCCAAGATCAATGTCCGCATCCTCGACCGCGAGCGTGTGGAGGTGGATCAGGATTTTTTCGAGCAACGCATCGCCGCCGCGCTCGCCGTGCGTAAGAAGCATCTGCCCGGAGCGACCTCGTTCCGCGTCGTCAATGCTGAGAGTGATTTCCTCAGCGGCCTCATCGTGGACAAATACGAGGACGTGCTGGCGCTTCAGATTTCCGCGCTTGGAATGGAAAAGCGGAAGGAGAAGATCGTCGCCGCACTGCAAAAGCTTTTCTCGCCGCGCGCCATCGTGGAGCGCAGCGACATGGCATCACGAAAGTTCGAGGGGATGGATGAGACGAACGGGGTTCTTGCCGGCCAATTGAGCGGCCCGGTCGCGGTGAATCTCAACGGACTGAAATTTGAGACCGACCTCATCGGCGG
>CAZFNB010000476.1:0-2990 GCA_964520235.1 uncultured Bifidobacterium sp.
GGGCGCTTCGAGCGCGGTGTAACGTGCAGCGTCGGAGCTCTCGAACTTCATGATGTAAATGCTCGCACCCGCCGATTTGAGTTCGGCATAGATTTCCTTCGCGAACGTGCCAAGGCAGACGCTGATGCCGAGGTTTGTTTCGCGCCGCAACGTTCGTATCAGCGGCAATACCACTTCGCGCACGGCCACGGGGTCTTCGCCGGTCTGGATGTTCACGTCCGTGACGGCAGCGGGACGGTGATGGACGAGCATTTCGGCTATCTGCTCGTGATTGGCGCGGTAGCGGGCGAGTTGCTTGTTGTCCCGGCGCATTCCGCAATAGGCGCAATTCTCGCGGCAGAAGTTGGAAACCTCCACAACGGCACGGACAAAAATTTTGCCGCCAAATTCCTCACGGGTGACGGCGGCGGCGCGTTCATGAAACGCGGTCTGGGACGGGCCGGTGAGTTCGATGTCCGGCTCGGCGGGAAAATAGCTTCTGTCCGACACGCGAAGAATTAAACCCGGCGGAGACGACAGGCGCAAATGAATTTCCACCGGCCAAGATTGAACATTGTCACTTGTGCAACCGTCGCATACGCTGGAGAGATTGAGACTGCTCAACACGATTACGAAAAAAAGAAAATGATCAAGACACTGACACTGGCAACGCTGACACTCGCTGCCACCGTGCGACTGGCGCTGGCCGCCGAGCCGACGGCGTTTGAACTCATCAAGGAAGGCAACGAATACGTCGGCAAGGACGCCAAGGACAAGGTCGTTCAGATTCGTTCCGAGAAGTCCATCGGCTCGCTCACGCCGAACGTGTGGTACATCGTCTATTATGACGTGGACGCGACGTTCAAGGCCACAGAGGTCAAGTTCGGCGGAGGCAAGAAACTCAAGGTCACACGGCCCATGCGGATGCTTGAACCCGTGACCGGCGACGA
This sequence comes from uncultured Bifidobacterium sp., assembly GCA_964520235.1. Lineage (GTDB taxonomy): Bacteria > Verrucomicrobiota > Verrucomicrobiia > Limisphaerales > JADLHS01 > JADLHS01. Next base: position 930 of record CAZFNB010000476.1, read on the forward strand.
CAAAAAGCTGGATCGGAACAAATTCAGGATTGATTCCGACAAGGCCATCGAGATCGCTTCCGGCGAACCCATCCTCAAGCCGGTGACGCTCAAGGCAACGAAGCTTACGCTTCAAAAGCATGACGAGGGTCCGGTGTGGAAGGTCGAACTGTGGGCCGCGAAACTGAAGAATCCAAACGACAACACCAAGATCGGCGAAGTCCTGGTGTCCGTCGAGGATGGCAAGATTGTGAAGTCCGATCTGCACATCGAGAGCGTGGATTGATTTCCATCGCCATCCGATGATTTCAAGCGCCGGAAAACTCCCGGCGCTTTTTGTTTCGTTTCGCACGCGGTTTTGATTTGATGGATTGCAAATGGACTGGTCGCACCAATGCGTGGCGGTGATTCCGTGCTTCAACGAGGCCCGGCGCGTTGCCGATGTGATTCGCGGCGTGCAGAAACACCTGCCGGGTGTCATCGTGGTGGATGACGGCTCGACGGACGGCACGGCGCGGATTGCGCGCGGTGCCGGCGCGGAGGTGTTGCGGCACGAAACAAATCTCGGCAAGGGTGCGGCGTTGCGGGCGGCGTTTGGGCGTGCCCGCGAGCGTGGCTTCAGATGGGTGATCATGCTGGATGGCGACGGGCAGCACGCGGCGGAGGAGATGCCTGTTTTTTTCAAATGCGCCCAGGATTCCTTCGCGTCTCTCGTCGTCGGCAACCGGATGCGGGACGTGGCTGCGATGCCGTGGCTGCGATGGTTTGTGAACCGTTGGATGTCCCGGCGACTCTCGCAGATGGCCGGGGTTGCGCTGCCCGATTCGCAATGCGGCTTCAGGCTGGTGAATCTGGAGGCGTATGCGCGTGTGCCGCTGACCACGCAGCGTTTCGAGGTTGAATCTGAAATGCTTGTTTCTTTCGTTGCTGCGGGACACCGCGTCGAGTTCGTGCCTGTGCGGACGATCTACAAGAACGAGGCGAGCAAGATTCATCCGCTGTTGGATGCGTGGCGTTGGTTCAACTGGTGGTGGAAGTTGTCGCGGAGCAGGAAGGCTGAAACGATGGGATCATCACTCAGGCCCGCGATAATCACCCGTTCTTGAAATGTCCACCGCTGACAGCTCCAAACGCATCTTCGGCTTCACGCTGCGCGAGTGGCTGCGAAAAATTCTCACGTTCATCGTGCTGGCGGTGGTGTTTGGGTGGATATTTGCAAAGGTCTCGCCGCACATGTTTCCGCGCGACAAGCAACCCGGGTTTGCATACGGCTTGATGCACGGCGGCTTGATGCCGATGGCGTTGCCGAGTCTGGCGATGGGGCAGGACGTGGAGATTTTTGCGTCGAACAATTCCGGGCGAGGCTACAAGATCGGCTATATCTGCGGCATCAATCTCTGCGGCTTGATTTTCTTCGGCTCGGCGTTCTGGAGTCCCAGAAAAAAATAGTGATCACGCGTTGATTCAGTACTCCGGCAAACTGTTGCCAATGCGGCAAGGTATCTTGGGAGTTGATTTGAAGCGCCCGTCGTTCTGGGCCGAAGTTGCACAAACGGGCCTTGCATCGTCGCGGCTTCGGCTTAAAATTCGCGCCAGGCTGACACCAAGAAATCATTGATACCATGATCCGCTCGCTCGCATTCACCACGCAGGGCCGTTTGCACACGGAGAACGTTGAGGCGTTCCTGATGCCTACCTTGTTGAGCGACACAAACCTGTTCTTGTGGATTGATCTGGAAAGTCCAACGGAGCAGGAAACGAAGTTCGTGTTGGAGGAATTGTTTCACTTCCACCCGTTGTCCATCGAGGATTGTGTGAAGGAAAGCCCGTCCCCCAAGGTGGAGGAGTTTCAGCCCAAGGAGGACGACCGGTTCGCGCCGTACCTGTTCATGGTGATTCACGCGGTGGATTACAATCGCAAGGACGGAGTGTTTGGCACGAGCGAACTGAATTTTTTTCTCGGCAAGAATTTTCTCGTCACCTACCACAACGGCTCTGCGCGGAGCGTTGCGATGACGGAAGAGCGCGCCATCAAGGGCACGATGCACATCGCCCGTGCGCCCGACCGCGTGGCGCATAATC
>CAZFNB010000477.1:0-2980 GCA_964520235.1 uncultured Bifidobacterium sp.
ATCGGCTTGGGAGTCGTGCTCGTCATCATGGAGGCGCAGTGGCTCAAGACGAAGAACCCGCTCTATCATCAGATGGCGCGTTTCTGGACCAAGGTGTTCGCCCTCACATTCGCCATCGGCGTGGCGACAGGCATCGTGATGGAATTCGAGTTCGGCACGAACTGGGCGACTTATTCGCGCTTCGTCGGTGATGTATTCGGAAGTGCGCTGGCGGCGGAAGGAATCTTTGCATTCTTCCTGGAATCCGGTTTTCTCGCTGTGCTCCTTTTTGGTTGGGACAAAGTCGGCCGCAAAATGCACTTCCTCTCCACGTGCATGGTTTGCCTCGGCGCGCACTTTAGCGCCATCTGGATCGTGGTGGCCAACTCATGGATGCAAACACCGGCCGGCTATCACATCGTCGAGACCGCCAATGGTCCGCGCGCCGAGATCACGGATTTTTGGGCGATGGTGTTCAATCCGTCCTCGATGGACCGGTTGTTTCACACGCTGTGCGGCGCGTGGCAGGCGGGCGCGTTCCTGGTGGTGAGTGTCAGCGCGTGGTATTTGCTGAAACGGCGACACGAGGCGTTTGCCAAAGCCTCGATGCGCGTCGGGCTGGTCGTGGGCTTGGTGGCTTCACTTCTGTCACTGGTCAGCGGACATGAAAGCGGCGCCGGCGTGGCGAAAAATCAACCGGCCAAACTCGCGGCCTTCGAGGGTCTTTACGAAACCACGACCAATGCGCCGCTCGTGCTGTTCGGTTGGGTGGATGAAAAGAACGAACGCGTTCATGGCCCGGCGATTCCGGGGATGTTGAGTTACCTGACGCACGGCGACGTCAGCAAACCCGTGACCGGGCTGCGGGAATTCAAACCCGAAGATCGCCCGCCGGTGGGACGCGTGTTCCAAGTTTATCACCTCATGGTGGGCATCGGCTTTGCCATGATTGCCCTCGCCGTCTGCGGGACGTTTTTCTGTTGGCGGGAAGTTTTGTTTCGCCGGCGCTGGATGCTTTGGTTGCTCGTGCTCTCCGTGCTCGGCCCGCAACTGGCAAATCAAGCCGGCTGGTTCGCCGCCGAAATGGGACGGCAACCGTGGATCGTGTATGGCCTGATGCGCACGCCGGAAGGCTTGTCCGCCATCGTCAAGGCCGAGGCGGTGCTGGGCTCTTTGATTCTGTTCACGCTGATTTACCTGCTGTTGTTCGCGGTGTTCGTCTATCTCCTCAACGACAAAATCCAGCACGGGCCGGATGAAGCGGACTTGCAACCCTCCGGCAAATTGAAAGACGCGATCGGAGGACAGCGCGCATGAACTTCGGCTCGCTCGACCTCAACACGACCTGGTTCATCCTCATCGGCGTGCTGTTCACCGGTTATGCGATGCTCGATGGTTTCGATCTTGGCGTCGGCGCTTTGCATTTGTTCACCCGGAAAGACGAGGAGCGGCGGATCATGCTCAACGCGATTGGCCCGGTGTGGGACGGCAATGAAGTCTGGCTGGTCACCGGGGGCGGCGCGCTGTTCGCCGCGTTTCCGAACGTGTATGCGACTGTCTTCTCGGGTTTTTACTTCGCGTTCGTACTGCTGCTCGTGGCGTTGATCTTTCGCGCGGTGGCCATCGAGTTCCGCAGCAAACAACCCATGCGCTGGTGGCGGCAAATGTGGGATGTCGGCTTTGCGGCCGGTAGTGTGTTGTCGAGTTTCCTGATCGGCGTCGCGATGGGCAACATCGCGTGGGGTGTGCCGATTGACGCCCGTGGCGAATACGCCGGCACTTTCTGGACGCTGCTGCGACCGTATCCCATCCTGCTCGGCGTCACGACCGTTTCGCTGTTCATGATGCATGGGGCGATTTACGCCGTGATGAAGACCGAAGGTGAACTCCACGAAAAGCTGCGCGGCTGGATCAACAACACCATCATCTTTTTCATCGTCTGCTATGCCACCATGACCATGGCCACGCTCATTTACGTGCCGCACATGGCGGCGCGCTTGCGGGAACATCCCTGGCTGTTCAGCATCGCGGTGCTGAACATGCTCGCCATCGCCAACATCCCGCGCGAAATCTCCCGGCGGCGTGACGGACCGGCGTTTGTCTCGTCCTGCGTCGCCATGATCGCGCTAATGACACTGTTTGGACTGGAGATGTATCCCAATCTCATCCTGAGCAACCCGGAAACGGCCAACAGCCTGACCGTTCACAACGCTGCTTCGTCGCAAAAGACCCTGGGCATCATGCTGACCATCGCGCTCATTGGCGTGCCCGTTGTGCTGGCCTACACGGTGAGCATTTACTGGATTTTCCGCGGCAAGGTGAAGCTGGACAAAATGAGCTATTAACGGTTTGGCTTGGCCTGGCCCCGGGCTGTAACCTTTTGCCTGTTCGCGGCTCAGTAGGGGCAGAAGGTTATGATTCTGAAAATCGTCATTGGCGCGGTGCTTGGCGGCGGACTGGGATTCGCCTATTACAAATTCATCGGCTGCAGCAGCGGCACTTGCCCGCTCACGAGCCATCCGGTGGTCAGTTCGGTTTACGGCGCAGTCCTCGGCGCGTTGATCGCGACGAGTTTTCGTTGAGCAATCAGAAGACGTTCCACGACTATGAAAATGCACATGATCATCCGCCGGTTCGCTGGCTTCTTCATCCTGGTGAGTCTCGCCCTCGCGCACTATCACAGCCCGTATTGGTTGTGGTTCACCGCCTTTGTCGGCTTCAACCTGCTGCAATCCTCGTTCACCAACTTCTGCCCGCTCGAGATCATGCTCAAGAAAGCGGGCATCGGCAAAGACGCCGGGAGTTGCTGCGAGCCGAAGCAGAATTGACCGCTCATGAAAAAATCTTCCGCAACTGCACTCGCCGTCGCATCGGTCGCGTTCGTCCTGTCCGGATGCGGCTCGAAGCACGAGCATCAAATCCCGCCGCCACTGCCGGCCGCCACCGCGCGGGCGATGACGGTGGAGAGCAAATCCCTCGTCGCGACCGAGGAAGTCGTCGG
>CAZFNB010000478.1:0-2971 GCA_964520235.1 uncultured Bifidobacterium sp.
CTCTGCTCGATGACCGGCGCGCCGGCTGTTTCTCCCGGACAATTTGCCCGCATACGACCGGTGGAACATTACGCGGCGTTGTTGGGCGAAAACGAGTATGACCGTTACGCCGTGGATCACAGCATGAGGATACTTTTCAACGTGCCGTTCATGCGCGAGCGCAATCCCGGGGCGTATCTCCGTTTTGAGGAACGGGCGGCGGCGTTCGAGTCCACGTTGACTCCCGAGATGCGAAACATGGTGCGCGACTGGCAGTCAGAGACGCCTCATGCCGGAGGCAAACGGCCCATCACCGGCATGGTGGCTCGACAACTCATGCGCGAGAAAAAATTTGAAGAGGCGATGAGGCTGTTCCAGATCGCCCAGACTTCCGTGCCTGAATACACCTCATGGCACATGGAATACGTGTACTTCGCGCTCGCCTGCCGGGAGAAGCTTTCCGGAAAACTTTCCGAGGATGACCGCAAGCTCGCGCTCGAAGAGATTGAACAGGGAAAATTTCTGCTGCGCCGTGGATTTTCACAGACAGGCCTGACCGAACGTTACACCGGGCGGCTTCATCAGTTGCGCGGAGAATTTGCAGAAGCGATCCCCTTCCTGAATGCCAGCCGGCAGAAGCTCGGCGGGTTTGATCTGGTGGCTGCGGATCAGGCACTGTTCACATCGCTCATCGAAACGGGCCAGCGCGATCAGGCCCGCAAACTTGCCGAGAACGGCATCGCAAACAGCGGCCAGTACGCCGGTTTTTACAGGCAGATGCTCGACATTCTGAACCAAAAACAGCCGGCAGCCGGAAAGTTGGAATAGCGATGATCAACCCGCATCACACAAACATGCGGTGGAAGTTTCAACCTCAACGCACGCACAATCACTTAAATCTATGAACAGACCAACCCGTCGAATCGGGCGCTTGCTTGCCTCGCTTGCCGTCACCCTGCTTGCGCTGAACCCCGCCCAAGGTTTTTCGGCTGACACCACCGCTGCAAAGTCCGCGCGCAAATCTCCCGAGTGGCTGCGCAATTCCGTTGTTTATGAAATCTTTCCCCGGAACTTTTCCAGAGAGGGAAATTTCAACGCCATCACCGCGCGTCTCGACGAACTGAAAGATCTTGGCGTGGACATCCTCTGGTTGATGCCCATCCATCCGATCGGTGAGAAACTCAAGAAGGGCACCGTCGGCAGCCCTTACGCCGTGCGGGATTATTACGCCGTGAACCCGGACTACGGCACCAACGACGATTTCAAGAAACTTGTCAACGCCGCCCATCAACGCGGGATGAAAGTGATCATGGACATTGTGGCAGGCCACACGTCATGGGACAGCGTGTTGATCGAACAGCATCCTGATTTTTACAAAAAGGACGCGGCTGGAAAGATCATCCCGCCCAATCCCGACTGGTCAGACGTGGCGGGCCTGAATTACGAAAACCAGGAGCTGCGCCGGTACATGATCGAGATGCTGAAGCATTGGATGAAAAATTTCGGCGTGGACGGCTTCCGCTGCGACGTCGCGTTCACCGTGCCGACGGCGTTTTGGGAAAGCGCCCACACGGAACTGGAACAGATCAACCCGGACGTAATCCTGCTTGCCGATGCGAACGCCGCGCCCGGCCTGTTGGCCAAGGCGTTCGACATGGACAATTCCGGCGCGCTGCATTCCGCGCTGAACCGCGTGATGACCGGCATTTCACCGGCCTATCTCATCCCCAAATCATGGGAAACCACAAAGGCACAGTTTCCCGATGGCGCGTTGCACATGCGCTTTTCGGATAATCATGAAGACACCCGCGCGGTGGCGCGGTTCGGCATCCAGGGCGCACTGGCTGCGCAGATTTTGATGCTGACACTCGATGGCGTGCCATTGTTTTACAACGGGATGGAAGTCGGTGACGCCACGGAATCCGCCGACCCGGCATTGTTCGAGAAGCTCCCCATCTTCTGGAGTCCGAGCGGTCGCCCGCCCTTGCGCGAGATCTACCGCAGCTTGATCAAATTGCGAAAGGAGAACGCCGCGTTTCGGAACGACACTGTGATCTGGCTGCAAAACACCGCACCCGCTGAAGTCCTGAGCTTCACACGCAAGGATGACAAGAGCGAATTTGTGGTTCTTGTGAATCTTTCAAGTCACACGGTCAGCGGCTCGGTGGAGGTGTCCGGTGCGGATCAATTCAACCAGTTGAAGATTGACGGCGTACCGCCACAACCACGCAGCACGCTGCCGGAGTTCAAACTCGGCGGTTACGAGTGGCGCGTGTATCAACGTCCTCTTGGGAAATAGAAGCAGGCGGACTTTGCCGGCGCAGGAACGTCACCGTCCCTCCGTGCGCAGATATTTCACCACCGCCTCGGTGCGTGAATGAACGTGCAGCTTCTCATACACCGTCCGCACGTAACTGCGCACCGTGTCTATGCTGATCTTCATGCGATCGGCGATCTCCTTGTAAGCGTAACCGTTCGCAAGTTGTTCCAGAAACTCCCTTTCACCCGGGGTCAGGTTGGCTACGGCGGGATCGCTTTGCGCGGGCGACTTGATGAAAAATTGCACGACGCGGCGCGCCAGTTGTGGTGTCATCGGTGAGCCGCCTTCGTGAACGTCCTTGATGGCTTCAATCAATCGTGCCGACGCTGTGCGCTTGAGCAGATAACCACTCGCCCCGGCCTTAAGCGAACTGAACAGTGAATCGCTGTCCTCATACACCGTGAGCATCAGGAACTGCACCTGCGGCAGCGCAGCTTTGAGTTGTTGCACGCATTCCACACCCCGCATCCCCGGCATGTTGATGTCCATCAACACAACATCCGGCGGGTGACGTGGAATCTCCTTCAGCGCGGTCTGGGCATCGGGATAGTCGCCTGCGAGCTTGAACGCGGGGTTGCGGCGGATCAATGCCGCGAGGCTGCCCCGGATGCCCTCGTCATCGTCGACAATCGCCACCTTGATCTGGGAAGGCTCGTTCGGCTTGGCGCTCAT
>CAZFNB010000479.1:0-2952 GCA_964520235.1 uncultured Bifidobacterium sp.
ATTCAGTTACCAGTGGCAGTTCAACAATTCCAACATCCCTGGCGCCACCAACAGCACATTCATCGTCACCAACAGTCAGTTGGCGAACGTTGGAAACTACCGCGTCATCATCACCAATCCTGCGGGAACAAAAGTCAGTGCAGACGCGGCCTTGTCCATTTCCAATCCGCTGAACATCACGCAGGATCCGACGAACCAGACGGTTATTGCGGGTGGCGGCACTCAATTTGCCGTGGCGGTGAGTGGTGCGGGGCCGATCAACTACCAGTGGTATTTCAATAACACACCTGTGTCCGGTGGCACCAACGCCTTGCTCACGTTGGAGGGCGTCCAGCCGTCTGCCGCGGGTGATTACGCCGCCGTTGTTTCCAATTCATCCATTACGCTGACAAGCGCCGTGGCCACGCTGACCGTGTTGGTGCCGCCGTTCATGGTGCAGCAGCCATCGCCACAAGTCGTGCTGGCTGGTGGAGCCGCCAGTTTTACCGCCGTGGCAGGAGGCGATGCGCCGTTGAGTTATCAGTGGCAGTTCAACGGAACGAACATTTCCGGCGCGTCGTTGCCGACGTTGAATTTGAGTGGCGTTCAACCCGGGCAGGTGGGTGGTTACAGCGTCATTGTGTCGAACCCGGTTGGAGCCACAAACAGCGCCACCGCTCAACTCACCGTGCTCACGCGACCTGTGTTGCTCAATCCGCGCAACGTGGGCGAAGGTGTCTTTGGATTCACCCTCAGCGGCAACGCGGGCTTCAACTACGTGGTCGAGGTTTCGACGAACTCGCTGGATTGGACGGGGCTGACTTCCATCACCAATCAGACCGGCCAGGTGGAATTCTCCGACCCGGGTTCGTCGAGCAACGTGTTGCGATTCTATCGCGCGCGATTTGCTGAATAATTGTTTGATTCACTCCAAGAGCGAAGGTCTGGGGATTCCCGGCCTTCGCTCTTTTGTTTTGAAATTGCTCGAGCAACGCAGTGCGTCTTGCGACAAAGCAATTTTTATGTGCTTTTCAGTTCGCGCCCGCTAACCTGTCCGGATGTTACGAGCCGGAATCGTCGGTCTGCCCAACGTGGGCAAATCCACCCTGTTTAACGCCGTCACGCGCACGAGAAAAGCGGAGGCGGCCAATTATCCCTTTTGCACCATTGACCCCAACGTCGGCATTGTCACTGTGCCGGATGCGCGGCTTTACGAGCTTCAGAAGATAGCGAAGACGAGCGTCGTCATTCCCGCAGCCATCGAGTTCGTGGACATCGCGGGTCTCGTGAAGGGCGCATCGCAAGGCGAAGGGTTGGGCAACAAATTCCTCACGCACATCCGCGAGGTGGATGCCATCGTGCAGGTCGTGCGTTGTTTTGAGGATGCGGACATCCATCACGTCGCAGGGAGCGTTGATCCCGTACGCGACATCGAGGTCATCAACACCGAACTTGTGCTCGCCGACCTGGAGACGGTGAAGAAGCGGTTGGAAAAAGTCGCCAAGGATGCCAAGCGTGGAGACAAGACTGCGCTGGCTGAAGAGGCGGTGTTGAAGAAGCTCGAGCCTGCGCTCAATGCCGGAAAACTCGCGTTGACGGTTGAGCTTGCTCCCGAGGAAAAGAATGTCAGCAAGGGATTTTTCCTGCTCACGGACAAGCCCACGATTTTTGCCTGTAACGTCAAGGAATCCGAACTCGCGCAAGGCGACAAGAATCCATACGTCCAGAAAGTCCAGGAATACGTGAAGACGCATCTGGCCTGCGAGGCTGTCGTCATCAGCGCGCAGATTGAGAGCGATTTGATCGACCTCTCCCCGGACGAGGCGAAGGCGTTTCTCAAGGAACTCGGCGTGGACGAGAGCGGCATGGGCGCGCTCATCCGGGCGACGTATCACCTGCTCGGGTTGCGGACCTATTTCACGGCGGGCGAGAAGGAGGTGCGTGCCTGGACGATTCACATGGGTGACACAGCGCCCAAGGCAGCGGGCGTGATACACTCCGACTTCGAGCGCGGCTTCATCAAGGCCGAGACCGTCGCTTATGATGACTTGATCAAGTGTGGTTCGGTCGCGGTCGCGCGCGAGAAGGGACTTTACCGGATGGAAGGCAAGGAATACGTGGTGGCGGACGGTGACGTGATGCTTTTCAAGTTCAACGTGTGATGAAACGGAATCCGATCATCGCGGCGCTGGATGTTCCCACGGCCGAGGAGGCGTTGAGGCTGGCGCACGATGTCGCACCGGCGGTCGGCGCATTCAAGATCGGCAAGGAATTGTTCGTCGCTGCCGGGCCTGACATCGTCCGACGGGTGCGCGACACCGGCGCGAGCGTTTTTCTAGACCTCAAGTTTCACGATATTCCGAACACCGTCGCCAAGGCGGTGGCCTCTGCTGTGCGGCTTGACGTTCAAATGTTGACGATCCATGCGAGCGGCGGGAGCGAGATGATGCGTGCCGCCGGGGAGTCCGCGCAAAAAACGGCGAAGCAGGCGGGACTGAATGCGCCACTCGTTTTGGGCGTGACCGTGCTCACGAGTCACGACGCGAACACGCTTGCGGAAATCGGATGTGAACCCAATCCGGCCAAACAGGTCGAAAGGCTCGCGCGTCTGGCAGTGCTGTCAGGTCTGGGTGGGTTGGTGTGTTCGCCGCTGGAAATCGCTTCGCTCCGTGAATTTTTACCGGCCCACGTGCAGCTCGTCACGCCGGGCATCCGCACAGGCGCGGAGAAGGCGGACGACCAGAAGCGCACGCTCACGCCCGCGGAAGCAATGGCTGCGGGCGCAAGCTGGCTGGTGATCGGGCGTCCGATTTACGCGGCGGAAAATCCACGGGCCGCAGCCGAGAAAATTCTGGGAACTCTATGAAAACACTCACAGTCGTGGCTACGTTTCAGGCGCGATCCGGCAAAGAGGCTGCGTTGCGCGCTGCGCTCATCAGTCTTGTTGCGCCCACCCGCAAGGAGCCGGGTTGC
>CAZFNB010000480.1:0-2950 GCA_964520235.1 uncultured Bifidobacterium sp.
GGCAGGAGGCGGGCTGCGTATCTGGCAGGTGTCAGAATGTTTTTGGCGGCGGCGGAATCCCACCACCCCGGTGAACCGCTCGCAAGCGCGGGATCGTACACGATCCCGAGCCCGCCGCCGATGCTGAAAAACTGCAACCCGTGCCGGTCTCGCAGCTTTGCGACGAGCGGAGCGACTTTCTTCACTGCCTGTTCAAACGGTGAAACCGCCGTGAGTTGCGAGCCGATGTGCATCTGCAATCCGCGCAAGCGCAGATTCCTCAGCTTCGCAGCGCGGGCGTAAACGCCCTCGATCTTCTCGAATGCTATGCCGAATTTGTTTTCGTACGTGCCAGTGGTGATCTTGGCATGGGTGTGCGCGTCCACGTTCGGATTCACACGGACAGCCACTGGAGCGACCTTTTTGAGCCGAGCTGCCACGCGGTTGATGCGTTGCAGTTCGGGTTCGCTTTCGACGTTGAAGGAGTAAACGCCGCGGCGCAGCGCGAATTCGATTTCAGCTTCTGTCTTTCCGACGCCTGCAAACACGCATTTGTGCGCGTCTCCCCCCGCTGCGATGACGCGCTGCAACTCGCCGCCGCTCACGATGTCAAAGCCGCCCCCCAGATTGGCGAGCGTGCGGATGACGGAGAGGTTCGAGTTGGACTTCATGGCAAAGCAGACCAGGTGATCCACCGGCGACATGGCGCGATCCAACTTTGAAAAATGATCCGCAAGCGTGCGTTGTGAATAGACGAAGAGCGGCGTGCCGAATTTTTTCACAAGCGTGGCGATGGAGACGCCGCCGCATTGAAGTGAGTTTCCAACGTAACGAAAATCATGCATGGCAGAAAACTAAGGTTCAAAGTTCACGGTTCAAAGTTCAAAGTCAGGTTGTCGCCCGGAAATTTTTTGGCTGCAAAAAAAACAAACCCGCCGGGCGTGAACCCGGCGGGCTTGTGTAAAAGTCCGTTCAAGGTTCGGCGAGGATCGCGGCGCGTTTGTTGTGGTAGTCCTCGGCGGAGATGGCATCAGCCTTGTATTGACGGAGCAATTCGGCGAGGCGCGCTTCCTTGGAGGCCGGGACGGCGGAAGGAATCGGTTCTGCAAAGACGGGCTGTGCCGGAGCAGTTGCTGGCGTTACAGCCGGTTCGGGCGCGGGAGTGGGGGCGGGAGCAGGCTCAGGCGCGTGTGTCGGTGCGGGCTGCGCGGGCTGTTCCGGTTGCGCCACCACAGGTTCCGGTTGCGCGGGTTTTTGCGGTTTGGACTTGGCGGGCCTGGCGGGTTTGGCCGGAGCGGGTTCCGGCGCAGGGGCTGGAGTTGCGAGCGCACCGCGCAACGCCTGGCGCATACGGGCCGCTGAATCGGAATCGCCGACGGCGGGAACGTTTGAAAAACCCTCCTGCGCTGCAACCGTGGTCGCTGCGGCCGGCTCGGCAGTGGTCGTGGTGCCGGGTTGTGACAGAGCATTGCGAAGAGCTTCGCGGGTTTTGGCATCGTCACCGGCGCGGACGGATGCGGTGTGGACAACAAGCGCGGCTGCGCACAGCACGGTCAGAAAACTTGGAATTCGCATGACTGTTTCTTACGGGAAAACCCGGACTGACGCAACTGCTTTCAAGCCCGTCAACAAACCCTGTTGTCGTGGCGCGGGTTTCGGAGAACACGCATCACTCGCCTGCGGCGCGAAGATTCGACAACGGCAGCGGTGCGGTGGCGTTGTAAAGAGATTGAATCTCAACGGCGGACAGCGCGCGGTTGTAGAGGCGGAATTCATCAATCGCGCCTTTGACCGGCTCGGTCACTGCGCCGTAACGTCCGATACAAAGCGGTTGTCCGGTTTGCAGGACATTTCCCGTGAAAGCGGCGTTGCCTTCCTCGACTCCGTTCACGAAGATGCGGATCATCGCGCCGTCATAAACCCCGACGAGATGGAACCACGAGCCATAGGCGTGCGTGACACCGAGCGCGGTGGCGCGTGTATTGTCGGTGCGGGTCACCCCCATGCGTGGACGAAACGTGCCGCTCGAATCCATCGCCACCAGATCATAGGCGGCATAGGGCGCGAGGTTGGTGTTCTCGTTGAGGACTTTTCGCGCGATGGATTGCAATGAGCCATTGGACGTGAGATTCACCCACGCACAAACCGTGACGGCATTTGTGACGCTTTCGATGCTTGCCGATGAAAGAACCCGGAGATAATCATCCGTCCCATCGAGAGTAAGTCCGCTGCCGATGCGGCCCGCACCCCAGATCGCACCGTTCATCAATGTGCCGTTGTTTCCGTTGCCGGAGGAATCCACGGCGATGTTGCCGGTGAAGTTGTGCATGGGCCAGTTGCCCATGAGTCCGTCGAGCAAGGTGAGCGTCGCGTTCTGAACCTGGATCGTCACCGCGCCCGACGTGGTTTGATTTCCCGCAGCGTCTTGTGCGCGTGCGCGGAGAGTGTGGCTGCCGTTCGTCACCGACCTGCTGTCCCATGTGAACGAGTAGGGCGAGCTTGTCGCAGTGCCGATGACGGCTCCATCTACGAGAAAACTCACCGACGCAACACCTGACCCGCCAGCGTCGGCAGCGGTGGCAGTCAATGTGACGGAGTTGGAAACGACCGCGCCATTGGCGGGCGCTGTGAGACTGACGGTGGGCGGGTTGGTATCCGAAACGCCGCCACTGGCAAATTCATACGGGCCGATGTCCCACGCCAGACCTTGCGGGCGGGTCAAGCCCTCGATGTCATAATTGAAACCGGTGATTGCAACGCCGCGATCAACCGCCGGGCTGCCGGAATTGAGATGATAGTTTCCACCCGCCAGATTCACGAACATCGGATTCTGGTTCACGATGTCGTTGGGATAGGTGGACTGCGCGATGGTCTTGCTTGGGATGTAAAGCAGGTTGTGATCGCCGACGACGGTGGATGTGGTGTCTGCCGAGTAAGTAAGCTCCTTGATGTCGCCGTCCGGGATGCCGGT
>CAZFNB010000481.1:0-2946 GCA_964520235.1 uncultured Bifidobacterium sp.
ACGTGTACACAGGATAAAATCCCGTCACGGGAATTGTCGGCGTGTAAGTGGCGGTGGCGGTTTCTGTCGCGTTCAACGAAGCGAACCGGTACGGCACATCGCCCGGGCTGCCCCAGAACGTTGTCTGCGAACTGTTGTTCCATGTTCCGGCATACGTCACGGCGGAGCTGTCGTTGTCGAGAATCACCTCGTTGGTTTGATGTCCAAGCGGGCGCACGGAAACAACCGTCGCACCCGCGTTGAAGCAATACATCGCGAAGAAATTGAGCTGGTCCAGATTGCCGTAATCCTCGTTCATCTCGTTGCCCACGCCACGCTGCAACCGCCAGTAAGTCGGATCAAACGTCCAGCCGTGCCCGCTGTTCATGAAGACGATTTTTCCCGAGAGCGCCCCTTGCGATTGCTGCGCTGATGAACCAAACGCTGCAAAGATGGAGGACTCGACCAGCCCGCTTTTTGGTGGCGGTGGAACGAAACCTTCGGAGACATCCGGCGTTAATATCCCTTGTAGATTTTCCGGTTCGGGAGCAAGCCTGTCCTCCCGATCCAGATCAGCGGGAACTGAGAGCAAAGACATCAACAGAAAGGCGATGGTCGTCAGGGCAATGTGGGAATCGGTGTTCAACAGGGGTTGTGAATGGTGTCTCATGCGACGATTTGCGGTGAAGATAACAGACAAGCAGCGGTGAACAAGACCCACAACAATGCCACGATGGGGGCAGGGAATGTCACCCACCGTCCAAAAAATTGCACAAAGCAGCATTGGAACGTTCAGTTACGGTTTTGGCGGTCATTAGATTCATCCGGATTTTATCGTTCGACCGCCTGATTGGAGGCTGAAAGGTTTGAAAGGTTTTTGCTTCGCTTTCTGCCTGTGTCTGGCGAACATCCTGCTTGCAACAACGGTGTTTACGAACAAATGAAAAAAATCCTGGTCATTGTTTTATTGGTGGTGGTTGTCGCCGGATTGGTCGGGCTGAAACTGCTCAAATCCAAACCCGCGGAAACCGTCGTCTCCAACCCAGAGGCAGTCCAATCGGAAACTGCGACGACCACAGCTCCCACGACTTCAGAACCTGTCAAACACACGGCTGCTTCTTCCGAGGCAACCAAGCCTGTCGCCACCGCAACAACAGCACCCACCACAGCCGAGACTGCGGCGAACGACACAGGAGTCATCACGGAATGGGAGCAAAAAATCGAGGACACGCTGGGCAACAGCAGCGAACCAGAAGCCGCAGGCAAAGCCATCCTTGCCATGTTCCCGCGCCTGCCGCAGGAAGGCCAGATCGCCGCCGCGCAGCACATCGCGAATCTATTGCCGAACGAGGATTTTGGCGGCTTCGCCAGTTATCTCACCAACAGCGCCACGTCGAGCGAGGTGTTCGACATCATCTTCGCCGACCTGCTGAACCGCCCCAACTCGATCAAGCTGCCGTCACTCTTGAGCGTTGCCCGCAGCGGCAAACCCGAACAGGCATCTGAAGCGAAGGATTTTCTCGAAGTCTTCATCGGTGAGGATTACGGCAGTGACTGGAATCTCTGGTCACAGAAGGTTCAAGAGTGGTTGAAGGAAAATCCTGACGACGAGCCTACGGGTTCAACCGGAACGTCTGTCAGTAATTGAAACAGTTTCCAGTTTGCCCGCTCTGGCGTATTTTCCGCGCTCGATTTTGGAAAAAAACAGAAAACAAACAATCATGGCAGAAAAAGTTCCCTACCTAGACCTCCCGGCTCAGATCCGCCCGCTCCGCAAGGAGATTGATGCCGCCATCGCCCGCAACATAGACGCCTGCTCGTTCTGTCTCGGCCCGGACGTTGTCCAGTTCGAGAAAGATTTCGCGAGATATGTCGGTGCTGAACATTGTGTCGCATTCAACAGCGGCACGTCCGCGTTGCACGTCGCGCTGCTGCTGTTGAACATCAAGCAGGGCGACGAAATCATCACCACACCGCACACGTTCGTGGCCACAAGCTGGGCAATCTCCTACGTGAACGCGAAGCCGGTGTATGTGGACATTGACGACGCCACGTTCAACCTCGACCCGAAGCTCATCGAGAAAGCCATCACGCCACGCACCAGGGCCATCATGCCCGTGCATCTTTACGGCCACCCTTTTGACATTGATCCGATCCTTGCCATCGCGAAGAAACACAACCTGCCCGTTGTGGAAGACACCGCCCAGGCACACGGCGCGAAATACAAAGGCAAGACCGTCGGCACGTTCGGCCAGATTTCCTGTTTCAGCTTTTATCCTGGCAAAAACCTTGGCGCAGCCGGTGAAGGCGGCGCTCTCTGCACCAACAACGCGGAGTTCGCCAAACGCGCGCGTTCATTGCGTGAGCACGGCTCGACGGTTCGCTACTATCACGATGAAGTCGGCTTCAACTACCGCATGGAAGGCATCCAGGGCGCGGTGCTCGGCGTGAAACTGCCGCACTTGAATTCCTGGACCGCCGGACGTCAACGCGTTGCAAAACGCTATGCAGAACTGCTCAAGGACACGCCGCTCCAATTGCCGAAGCAAGCTGATTGGGCTGAAAGCGTCTGGCATCTCTACGTTGTCCGCCACCCGCAACGCGATGCCTTGAAAAAGCATCTCGAAGACAATGGCGTCGGTTGCGCTCTGCATTATCCTCTGCCATTGCATTTGCAAAAATGCTACGCGCATCTCGGCTACAAGGAAGGCGCGTTCCCGGTTTCCGAAAAGGCCGCGCGCGAATGTCTCAGCCTTCCCATCTACCCTGAATTGACCGACGCGCAAATCCAGCGCGTGGCCGATGTCATCAAAAGCTTCTTCCGCAAGTGACCGGCTGACGAACCGAAAAATCGAACAACCTCCGCGCTGCATCTCATGCACGCGGAGGTTGTTGTTTTCCAATCCGAACTTCGATGTAGCGGCAAGCATCCCTGCTTGCCGTAGAGCCGGGCTTCCCAGCCCGGCG
>CAZFNB010000482.1:0-2945 GCA_964520235.1 uncultured Bifidobacterium sp.
GTGCAAAGCAAACTGACGTTGGAATTGTCGGACTGGAGCAATGTGCCGCCCAATGTCACGGCTACGAGCACGAACGCGAGCCATGCGACAATTCCCGTGTCGCCGTTGCAGCAGTTTTACCGGGTGTTCGTCGTGCCGTGAGGGCGGGAGCCAAACTCATTGCTTTGGTGACGGAATAAGCTGGCCGACGCCGCGAAAAGCAGGCATGCAATGCAGCGTGGTATGGTTGCCGCCAGCTTATTCGATGGATTGCCGACGGGGACACAAGTCCTGAACCCTCACTTAAGGAGATTTTCCATGACTCAAATTCAACAGCCGCTTTTTATTGGATGCCTTTCGCTCATGCTGGTTTGGCCGCTGGCCGCTGCGCCTGCCGGTGGGAACTTGGGTGTGGGCGCGAAACCGGAGCCTGGCGCCGAAATGATTCTGGATGGCTCGCGCGAAATGCTCGATGCCAAGTGGACTTACTGGGAAGGCCCGCGTTTCGGTTCAGCGTT
Organism: uncultured Bifidobacterium sp.; assembly: GCA_964520235.1. Lineage (GTDB taxonomy): Bacteria > Verrucomicrobiota > Verrucomicrobiia > Limisphaerales > JADLHS01 > JADLHS01. The sequence continues at coordinate 498 of CAZFNB010000482.1, forward strand.
GCCGATCAAATGGAAAATTGTGGACGATCCGGTGAACAAAGGTGCGGTGGTGATGAGCGATGATCCCGCAGCCGCTGGCGGCAAATACGGCGCGGCGGATATTGTCACCAAAAAACGTATCGCGATTTCCGTTTGCACGTTGAGTTTCTCGTCATGAATCCGCGCGGCAACAGCGGTGTTTATTTGCAGAACCGCTACGAGATTCAGATTTGCGAGGGCGACAAGACGAAACACGGGATGGGTGCCGTCATCAATGAAACCGATTCGCCCTACCACCTCTTTGCGGGACTGAAAAAGTGGAACGCCTACGACATCGTGTTTCGGGCGGCGCGTTTCAAGGAAGGCAAGTTGACGGAGAAAGCGCGGGTGACGATGTACTTCAACAGCGTGAAGGTGCATACGAATGTTCCGATCCAGCAAGTCTGGGGCGGGGCGAATTCCGGGGTGGACGGCGGGAATGACGGCGGCAAAGGGATTACCGATACGCCGCAAGGCTTAAAGCTCCAGGCGGAGGGGCACGACGTGCGGTACCGCAATCTTTGGATCAAAGAACTCGATCTGGGTGAAGCGACGACGGAGTTTTGAGGGCCATGAAAATATTGTTCATCGGTGGCACCGGGATAATCAGCACCGCATGCGCGGAATTGGCTGTGGCAAGGGGATTGGAGCTGACAGTATTGAATCGAGGTAAGCGGGAAACGCTGCCTGGCGCACGCCAAATGGTCGCGGACATCAATGATGCGGCAGCGGTGAGCGCGGCGCTCGCGGGAAAGTCTTGGGATGCGGTGGTTGATTTTATCAGTTTCACTCCAGCAGAAATCGAGCAGCGGATCGCACTGTTTCAAGGCCGCGTCGCGCAGTTTATATTTATCAGTTCCGCCAGCGCCTATCAAAAGCCGTCCAGCCATTGGTTGCTCACAGAATCCACGCCATTGGTGAATCCCTTTTGGGATTACTCGCGTGATAAGATTGCGTGCGAGGAGCGGTTGAATCGGGCGCTGCGCGAGGAGGGATTCCCAGCGACTATCGTCCGACCGTCCTTCACGTACGGCAACACAGTCGTGCCTTTGACCTTGAACAGTTGGCCGAAGACCTACACCGCGGTGGATCGCCTGCGTCGTGGAAAGCCGGTGATCATTCCTGGTGATGGACTGACGCTCTGGACGATGACGCACAACAGCGATTTTGCTAAAGCACTGGTGGGTCTGCTGGGGCACGAAGGGGCGATAGGGCAGAGCTTTCACATCACCTCCGACGAAGTGTTGACGTGGAATCAGATTTATCAGGATGTGGCCGCTGCGGCAGGTGCACCGTTGAAGGCGATTCACATCTCATCTGATTTTATCACCGCCTGTGTCCCGGAGGTGGTCGGCGGGCTGTTGGGCGACAAAGCCAACTGTGCCGTGTTCGATAACACCAAGATCAAACGCTTCGTGCCGGATTTTGTGGCCACGACGCGCTTCCGCGACGGCATCAAGCGCACGATTGCCTGGTTTGATGCGGACCGGAAGCGACAGGAGATTGACCTGGAGGCGGACGCCAAGTGGGACAAACTGATTGCGGTTTATGAGCGAGGTCTCACGGCCGCGCGTCAGGAATTCGGCCGATGACGGAACTCGGTTGCCCGCCTGCCACCGCGCGGTTACAACTTTCCTCATGCACATCGCAAAGCTTCCGCGCTTCTTCCTTGCGCAATTGCCCACGCCGTTGGAAAAACTCCCGCGCTTGTCCCTGGGATTGGGCGGACCGGAGCTGTTGATCAAACGCGACGACCAAACCGGCCTGGCGTTGGGAGGCAACAAGGCACGCAAGCTTGAATTCCTCGTCGGTGACGCGCTCGCCAAAGGTTGCGATACGCTCGTGACGGCGGGGGCAGCACAATCGAATCATTGCCGGCAGACGGCAGCCGCGGCGGCGAAGGCGGGATTGAAGTGCGAACTGATTTTGAACGGGAAAAGGCCCGCGCTGCCGGAGGGAAATCTTTTGTTGGGTGAACTGCTTGGTGCGACTCAACACTGGATCGAACGTCCGCAACGCGCCGCCAAGTTGCAGGAGCTGCCCGAACAACTGCGCGCCCAAGGGCGCAAGCCTTACGTGATCGGCGTCGGCGGTTCAAACGGTGTGGGGGCGACAGGCTACGTGGTGGCGATGATCGAGTTGATGGAGCAGTTGCGTGAGAGCGGGCAGCGCGTGGATCACATTCTGTTTGGCACGAGTTCCGGCGGCACTCAGGCGGGCATCGAACTCGGCGCTCGGATCATCGGATTCGCCGGCAAGATCCACGGGCTCTCGATCGACAAGGACGATGAAGAGACGGAGGACTACGAGTTGGAAGTCGCGCAGATCGCCAACGAATGCGCGGCTTACATCGGAGCGGATGTGCGATTGAGCCGCGGCGACATTTCCGTGGTCCGAGGTTACATGGGGCAAGGCTACGGCGTGGTCGGG
>CAZFNB010000483.1:0-2942 GCA_964520235.1 uncultured Bifidobacterium sp.
CTGTTCCGCGCACAGCGTCGCGGGCGCAACGAGGCAGGTCACCAGAAACGTCCATTGGATCAAATGGGAAGTCGGATTCACGGGAAAAGTATTCGGCAAGCGATAGGCTGGCGCAACGTTGTTTCCGTTGCCCTTTTATTCAGCGCTCCGCTGGCACAAACTGTTGCAACCACTGCTTGGCCAGCAGCAGACCCGATGCTTCCAGTCTCTGCCCGGTTTGCCGGGAGGCGGGTGGCAGGGTGATGTCCGCTGGTGGCGCGAGGTCGTGATTGCGCAGCACTGGGTCGTGCCAGCCTTCGAGATTCAAATCCGAATCATAGCCGGCGCGCAGCAACGCGTGAACGATCTCCCCCCAGTTCGCCTCACCGAAACCCGGCCAGCGATGTTCCGCCACGCCGTGATGGCAGATGCCGTAAGCTGCCAGCAACTGGCGATTGATGAACGCGTCCTTGGCGTGGACGTGGAAAATCTTCCGGCCAAACTTGTGGATGTTGGCCACGGGATCAACGAATTGACACATCAGATGGCTGGCATCCCATTCGATGCCGATGTTTTCGCATCGGGTCGCGTTGAACAGGCGTTCCCACATGGCAACCTGGCCAAGGAAGTTGTAGTGCATCACTGGCAGGTGGAATTGTCCCTGCGGACAATGCTCAAAAGCGATGCGCACGCCTTTGTCCGCCGCATATCGGGCGATGGGCTCCCAGAATTCGAGCAGACGGGGCAAGGTGTTTTCGGTTGGATCGTAAACCGGATTTCCACCACGCAAGTTGGTGGTCACTTCAATGACCGAGCCCGGGAAGCCGGAAACCGTTCGCACCCCAATGAGCGAAGCGACGTCAATGGCGCGATGAAAAGTTGCGCTGGCAAAATCCAACTGGAGCGGGTCCAGCGGATTTTTGTAGAGGGCGCCGATGGCGGAGATGCGGAGACCGCGTTCGCGCGCGGCGGCGGCGAACTCGGACACGGGCGTTTTCCAGTCTGCATTCTCTGGCGCGGCAAAACTCGTGTCGAAACGATTCCATTCAATCGAACCAAAGCCGTTTTCTTTTGCCCAGTCGAGCGCACCAATGTTCGCGTCAGTCAGGAAACCAATTCTCATGCAGGCGCAGCTTTACCCACGCAGCCCCGCCAAGTCCATCAACTTCGCCGTCTCGCGGTAGGCCTCCTCGACCCATTGCCCCAGCCGTTTCGGGTCTGGTGGATATTCGAGTTCGATCGAAACCACACCGGCAATACCCAGCTCCTTGATCGCTTGCAGATACGGAGAAAATTTGATCACGCCGCGTCCGGGCGGCAAATCGCCGTGGACCTTTCCGTCGCAATCGCTGATGTGAACATGAATCGCTTTGCCTTTGAGCTTATTCAGCTCAGTCGGATTTGTGTCCGCGAGCACCAGATGGCTGATGTCAATGTTCGCGCGCACGCGCGGATGACCGCATTCGTCCACGAAGCGCACCATCGCGTCCACGCTGTTGAGCAGGCTCAGACGGAACGGTTCAAGTTCGAGTGCGATGTCCACGCCGCGTTGGTCCGCGTAATCGCCTAGGCAGCGGCAAGATTCCAGCGCCCAATTCCACTGTGCTTCCGGCGGGATGACTTCGCGTTGCCAGACGTATTCGCCGAGAACGAGCAAAACATTTTGCGCGCGCCAGGTTTTGGCGAGATCAATGAACCTTTTTGTGCGCGAGAGGTGAAATTCCCGCACCGGCTCGGCGAAATCAATGAGCCCCAGCGCGCAATGCGGCAGTGAAACGATCGGCAACTCCAGCTTGTCACACGTACGCGCGACGAGCGCGACTTCCTTTTTTGAAATACCGACGGCTTCCGTGTGAATGTCCACGCAATCAAAACCGATGCGGGCGATGTGCTTCAGCCCGGTAGCTGTGTCCACGCCGGCCTGGACAAAGGCGCTGTTGATAAGGCCAAGTTTCATTCTCTGAAGTTCAGGTCGAGCTCTCTGAGAACCTCTTTGCGTGTCTGCTCAATGTTCACGTTGAAACTTCTCAAAACCTTGGCCGAGACGCCATCGCCTTCCGCAAGAATGCCCAAGAGTATATGTTCGGTGCCGATACAAGTGTGACCGATGTTCCTGGCCTCCTTGGCTGCCAAGGCGAGTACTTGTTTGACACGGGGGGTGTATGGAATGTTGCCCGCGATCTCTTGTGCAAGACCGGCTCCCGCAAGCTTGTGGACTTCGGCTCGAACGCTTTCCAGGTCGAGGCCGAGTCTCTGGAGCACGGTGACCGCGACACCCCGTCCCAACCCAATCATTCCGAGTAACAGATGTTCCGTGCCCACAAAGTTGTGGCACAGCTGATCGGCTTCCTTCCGCGCCAAGGCGAGAGCTTGTTGAGCTCGCGGCGTGAAGTTCGGCATGGTTTTTACGTCAATCAGAGATCCTTCGCCGCGCTTTTGAATCTGGTGGGAACTCTTCAATCGCCCTGCTGTCTGCCGCTGTCTAGCGGTTATGTGAGTCGTTTCACAAGTTCCTATCAAGCGCGATTGAACAGCACTTACTTCGGCCGCCTGCACCAACGCCATCGTTTTCAGATTATCCCGTCCGCTGATCGCCGGGTCCGTTTCGGTTTCCAGCGCAATGAGCAATTGCGCCATCGTTCCGATGAACGCGTCAGGAAACCAACTCTCTTTCCAGGTCGGGCACTCGAAGTGCGCGTGGCCCTTGCTCGCGTAGCGGATGTCCGAAGGCGTCGTGAACGGATATTTGCACCAGCCGATGTCGCCAATCGCCAAGCCATTTGTGCCTTCAATGCGCCACTTGATGTAGTTCTCGCTCGCACAGCCTTCCCGTGACGGCCCGGTCCAGGTGTCATCAATGGCCACGCAGCGCAGGCCGTTGGCGTATTCGAGAATGTAGGTGCAGATGCCATCCGTGTGCGGGAATTGTGTCCTCGGGTCGGTGCGGACGCTGCAATAAATCC
>CAZFNB010000484.1:0-2918 GCA_964520235.1 uncultured Bifidobacterium sp.
TATAGGGATCGGACTGTTTGTTCAGATAGTTTGCGGGCAGACGATGCAAGTTCGGTGCGCCCGTGTCCCACATCGGCACGCCGTCGGCGCAGGAATTCTCCAGATAGAAATCCGCCGTGGCCAACGCCGCCTTGAGCAACATCACACGATATTTTTCTACTGAGCCAACTGCCTTGAAGTCTGCGGCGCTCGAATTGATTCCAGCACTCAAGAACTCCAGTTGCTCTGGATAGCCACACAACGCCCACGCCAAACCGCGCGTCCATGTGCTGAACGGCGCGTAGCCTTGCTGCGAGTTCGGACAGCGAAACACGCCGCTCACCGTGTTGAACACGGCTTCATGCGCCGTCCGACCCCGAATATCGTAAGCATCGCGACCTTCACCAAAGTAAATGTTGTAGCGCGCCGTGTTCAGCGCATGCTCGACGACGCGTTGCAGCAGCGAAATCTTCGCGTCCTGCTCTCCCATGAGCACGTGACCAAGCTGATGCGCCACCGCCAGCGCACGGCAGGAACGGATCGTATCCACGAACAGCGAATGCGGCCCGTTGAAGCTGTGGATGAAACCCGTGCCGTCCGCGAGTTTCGTCCAACGCGCTGCCTGCACCGCGCCGCTGACTTTGAGTGCGATCTCGTAGCAATTCTTTTCGTCCTCGTTGTGCGGGATTTTCCCTTCACGCATCAGCCGCATCAAATTGCCGTAGGTGGAGACGTTGTTGAACCCGTGGTCATGCACGCCTACATGCGAAACGTGCGACGCCATCCGCTCAACCGTGCCGCGACGACCGATCTCCAGAAAGCGCTCGTCGCCCATCGCGTCGAATTGCAGCAAGGCCGAGCCGTATTGAAAACCCTGCGTCCACTCCGTCCAGCCGCGTGAAGTGTATTTGCCTTTCACCGTGAACACCGGCGTTCCAGCGGACGGCTTCCAGGACTTTTCGATGCTCAGGATTTTCTGCCCGGACAACTCGAACACGCGCTCGATCTGAGGGACGAGTTTCTTGGGAGTGAGTTTGGAATCAATTTTAATGGCCATGTTTCTATTTTCGTAGGAGACGAGGTGACGAGTCTCAAATCAATTGGTTAGTTCATTGTTCAGTTAGAGACTCCTCACGTCGTCTCCTACAGTCGCCTGAGATGAAACCCTCCATCCACGTTGATGACTTCGCCGGTGCTGAACGGAAACGCATCGCTCGCGATGGCTGCAACGGCGCGACCGATGTCTTCCGGCGTGCCCCAGCGTTGGATTGGCGTCAGGCCGTCGGCGATGAGTTTATCGTATTTTTCCTTCACCGCCCCGGTCATGTCCGTAGCGATGATACCGGGCCGAATCTCATAAACGTTGATGCCAAACTCTGCCAACCGCGCCGCGAACAACGGCGTGAGCATCGAGAGCGCCGCCTTGCTCACGCAATAGTCGCCACGATTCGTCGAGGCTGTGTAAGCAGAAACAGAACTGACGGTGATAATCTTTGGCTTTCGTCCCCCACTCTTCTCACTTCGCACTTCTTCAATCATCCACTTCGCCGCCAGTTGCGTCAGGAAATACGGGCCTTTGACATTGATGGAGATGAGCCGGTCGAAACTTTCTTCGCCAGCTTCGAGGATGTCCGCGCGGACGCTCGGCGCAACGCCTGCGTTGTTCACCAGCAGATTCAATCGCCCGAACTTCTCTCTCGTGAACTCAATCAACTTGTTCCGGTCGTCACTCCTGCTGATGTCCGCCTGACAAGTCTCCGCGCGAATCGCTTTCCCTGCCGCTTTCGCTGCTGAGATGCAGTCCTTGGCGGTATTCTGCGCAGCCTCGGCGTTTCCTGCATAGTTGATTACGAGATCGTGAGCAGCCTTGGCAAGTTCAAGCGCGATACCGCGACCAATGCCACGCGACGCGCCGGTGATGAGAGCAACAGGATTCATCCGCGCGCAGGATAGATTTTTGCGGCGCGATAAAAAGTCCAAACTGCGGTGAACAACTATTCGCTCAAACCTTTGACAGCGCTTCGCGAGTCTTTATGCTTCCCGCTGTGCGCACAGTCAGAGTTCCGCTCGGCAACCGTAGCTACAACATCAAGATCGGCAGCAGCCTTCTCTCGCGGCTCGGCGAGGAGTGCGCGCGGCTGAAGCTGGGCGAACGCTGCGCCATCATCACGGACACCAACGTCGGTCGGCGCTACGCCAAGCCCGCCTACAATTCGCTGCTCAAGGCCGGATTCAACCCTGCGCTCGTCACCGTGGCTGCGGGCGAAACCGCCAAGAGCCTCCGCTCCGTTCACGCGTGCTACGATCAACTCGCCGCTCACCGGCTCGAACGCAAATCATTCATCGTCGCGCTCGGCGGCGGTGTGGTGGGCGATCTGGCGGGTTTCGTTGCGGCAACGTATCTGCGCGGAATCCATTTCGTCCAATTGCCGACCACGCTGCTCTCGCACGTGGACAGTTCCGTCGGCGGCAAAGTCGGCGTGAACCTGAGCGCGGGGAAAAATCTTGTCGGCGCGTTTTATCAACCACGGCTCGTGCTTTGCGATCTCGGTGTGCTCGACACGCTGCCGCCGCGCGAATTTCGCGCCGGCCTCGCCGAGGTCATCAAATACGGCATCATCTACGACGCGCAACTTTTTGCCCGCATCGAGCGCGACATGGAAAAACTCCTGCGCCGCGACACCAAAACGCTTTCGGAAGTCGTCGCGCGCTGTTGCGAGATAAAGGCTGACGTGGTCGGGCAGGACGAAACCGAAAGCGGCCTGCGCGCCATCCTGAATTTCGGCCACACCATCGGTCACGCGCTCGAAGCCATTTCCAGTTACGACAAATTTTTGCACGGCGAGGCGATTTCCATCGGGCAGGTCGCCGCCGCGCAACTCTCAGCACAGCTCGGAGGTCTTTCCACCAAGAGCGTCGCACGCATCACCGCGTTGTTC
>CAZFNB010000485.1:0-2914 GCA_964520235.1 uncultured Bifidobacterium sp.
CCCACGTTTCCGGCGCGGCACCGATGCGGAACAGTTTTATCGCCTCGGCGCTGACACCGCGTTTGGCGAGATAATCACGCGCAAGTTGTCCGGCGGCCTCGTTGTCGAGACAGCTCTGCCAGCGCTGCGTGATCTGCTCATGGATTTGCAGGAGCTGATCCTTGATGTGACGCGATTCCTGCGCAGCGGGATTGTTGTCGAACTCCAGCGGAATCTTCGCGCGATCAGCCAGGCGGCGCACCGCGTCCACGAAACCGATGCTCTCGTATTCCTTGACGAAGGTGAACACGTCGCCGCCCTTGTGACAGCCGAAGCAATGAAAGATTTGTTTGTGCGGATTGACGTTGAAGCTGGGCGTCTTCTCCTTGTGAAATGGACAAAGCGCGGTGAAGTTCGCACCCGCGCGCTTCAAGGGAATGTAGCCGCCGATGACGTCCACGATGTCATTGGCGGCGCGAATCTGATCAAGGGTGCTGTCAGGAATCAACCCGGCCACGCACGCATGTTAAGGCGCGGACGGAGCGACGCAATTCCTTTGCGCCTCGTTAGTGCCTTTGCGCGAGGCGACCTTACCAGGTGAACTCTTTGCGTTTGACCGCCACAGCCGAGCCGCCCCTGCCGGGAGTCGGCTTGATGAGCAGGAAGTCCGCGTGCTTCTTGATGTTGGAGCCGAGGAATGAACCTTTGAAGACGTCATCTTGAATCGTGTAAAGATGCGGGAAGAAGCTGCTGCCGTAGTTTTCGAGATCGTATTTCGTCTGCGCCTTCACCTCCGCCGTACTGTAAAAACGCGCGTTCAACAATGCCATGAACACCAGCGTCACACACGCAAAGCGCACCATGCCCGCCGGGATGCCAAGATAGTACTCGCCCTTGCCGAAGGTGTCGCTGCCGGTCAGTTTCTTGCCGAGCGAACGCTTCACGACGCTGAAGATCAATGCAATCGTCAGCGCGACGGTGGAGTAAGCGATGATGAACGACCACAGCTTGCCGATCTTCGCAAAGCTTTCCAGCAACGTCCCCAGAGGTTCGTAGGCGATGCCGCTGACGAGCACGATGGTGACCCAGTTCAACATGCTCAATGATTCCTGCGACATCCCGCGCTTGCGACCGCGCGCATATCCGACCATCAGCATCAGCAACACGGCAATATCAAACCAGTTAAAGGGCATCGTCTTCATAGTAACTGGCCCAAACTTAGCCAATCGCGTGCCACGACCTGAGATTCAGAAGATTCGCCCGGATGGATGGAGAAAATTGAAAACCCCGCTCAGGCCGGACGCGCAATGCACGTCCCGTTCGTGGGCACGAACCGGTTTTATTCTACGGCTTTGAAAGCCCGGCCAGTTCGCGCTCCGTCTTCAACCTTAACTGCCCGCAAGCTGCATCAATGTCGTGCCCCTTCTCCCGGCGCAATGTCGCCACGACTTTTTCCGCCTTGAGCGCCGCGAGGAATGATTCGCAAACCGCCTCATCCGGGCGCTCCCACGGAAGTCCGTCCACCTTGTTGTAGGGAATCAAATTCACCTTTGCATCCAGCCGTTGCGCAAGTGCGGCCAGCGGTTTGACCTGTTGCAGGGAATCATTGACACCCGCGATGAGAATGTACTCGAACGTAATCATGCGCTGGCGTTTCGCCTGATAATAACCGAGCGCCGCGGCGAGTTCCTTGAGCGGATGCTTGCGGTTCACGGGCATGATTTTATCGCGCACCTCATCGGTCGCGCCATGAAGTGAAACTGCGAGTGAAAACTGTTCCCGCTCGTCAGCCAGTTTGCGGATCTGCGGTGCGAGTCCGCTGGTGGAGATCGTGATCTTTCGCGCGCCGATGCGCCCGCCCCAGCCCGCGTTCAACAATCGCAGCGCCTTCAGAAGATTGTCGTAGTTGGCCATCGGCTCGCCCATGCCCATGACCACGATGTTGTCCACGATGCGCGCGGACGGGAAGGCGTTGCCGGGATTTCGCGGCGTGCCGGTGGCGTAACCTGTTTCGTCATCCGCCGCGTAGCGTTCCACCCCCATGACTTGCTCGACGATCTCGTGCGGCAGCAGGTTCCGTTTCCAACCATCCAGTCCGCTCGCGCAGAATCTGCAACCGTAAGCGCAGCCGACCTGCGTGGAAACACAAAGCGTGTGCCGGTCGCTGCGGTCGCCGTAGAGCGAAGGGTTTGCCGGAATCAACACGCTCTCGATCAGTGAATGATCCGCCAGCCGCCAGAGAAATTTCTGCGTCGTGTCATGCGAGCCTTGTTTGCGGACGAGTTCAAGGACTCCAAGCGAAAACTCCGCAGCCAGTTTTTCGCGCAGCGCCTTCGGCAGGTTCGTCATCGCATCCCAGTTCGTGACGCGATGCACGTACAACCAGTCCATCAGTTGTTTGACGCGATAGACAGGCTGCTCCCACGCGGCGAACTGCGCCTCCAGTTCCTCGCGCGTCAGTGATTTGATGTCGGTCGGCACGCGGATGAGTTTATCCGCCGGCGGAGTTTAGCCAACAGTTGATTGCGGGAGACGTGTCAAAGCTACGCAGTGCGCCAGGCAACGCTTCCGTACGGAGTGACGCCTGACACACCGCGCAAGACACGAAACACCAGACTTACTTGGTCAGGTAATACTTGTTCGCGTATTCCTGCACCATGCGGTCGGTGCTGAACTGCGTCACCAGTGTCACCATCGCGCGGCGGATGCGTTGCAGCCATTTGCGGGGAATCCCGTTCGCGTCACGGTCGTAGAAGCACGGGATGACCTCCGTCGTCAGCGCCTTGAAAAGATTCGCGCTGTCCCGGCGATCCTGCTCTTCGATGGACTCGGGATGCGTGTCGTCGCCGATGGCGAAACCGTTCGTGCCGTCGTAGCCTTCGCGCCACCAGCCGTCGAGGATGCTCAGATTCAGACAACCGTGGCAGCCGGCCTT
>CAZFNB010000486.1:0-2909 GCA_964520235.1 uncultured Bifidobacterium sp.
GCCTTCGAGACGCTGCGTCTCGTATTCCACGACCTGCTCGATCTGGCGGATCAAACCAACGCTTTCGTCGAGCTGTGCCTTCTTCGCCTCGGTCTTTGTTTTCTCGACGTTGGTGATGTTCCACTCGGCGGCGATGCGCGAATCCTGGATCGGCCCGGAGATGTTGTCCGGCACAAGCGTGTCCTGCACGAGTGCAAGGTCAACCTGAAGCCGCTTTTCCTTGAGCGTCTTTTCGATCGTGTCCTGGAATGCGCTCTGGAATTCCTCGCGCTTGTCGCCGACGATGAAGTCCACCGCGCCGAACGTCGAGCCTTTGATGCGCGCCGTCGAATTGATCTGAGGAATCAAGATGTTCTCCTCGATCTTGTGGATGTTTCCGTAACGCGCGAAGACTTCCGGCGCATCCTGCGGCAGCAACTGCCAGAGCAACGTCACGTCAATCGTGATCTCGAAACCATCGCTGGACGGAAACTTCACCGCGCCCAGAACGGGTTTGCCGCCTGTTTCGGCGCGTTGCTGCTGCCTGCGGTCTTGCAACGTCCTGCTGCGTTCCGCGCCCTGACCGGTGGTGAGCGTCTCCGGCAATTTGCCCGCGTGCGCCATCGTGATCTGGTTGAAACCGACCTCGATGCTCTCGACGGAATACGCCTCCGGGTTCAGCGCGTAAAGACCAGGCTCAAGCACACGCCTCAGCACGCCGCGCTCGCCTTCCTCCGCAAGCTGGCCTTTGGCGGGTTTTCCCGACCGCGCCGCCACCACGCCGACGTGACCGGGTTCAATCTCGATCATCTTCACGATCTTCACCTCGTAGGCGTAAGGATTCAGCTTGTAGGTGCCGGGCAACAGGACTTCGCGCTGGATGCCTCGCTCGTCTTTGCCCGCGAGAAATTCGCCCGGCGGGAGTTCCCTGCCAAATTTGTTGATGACCACGCCAAGTTCGCCCGGGCCTACAACGACCTGCGGATGCAACTGGCGCTCGTAGAGAAACGGGTTGAAGAAATGACGCCCAGTGCCGAGCGGTTCGAGACGCACACCTTTCTGCCCATCGCCCGCGATGATCTGGCCGGGTGGCATCTCCTTTCCGGTCTTGGCAACGAGCACGAGCATCTTATCCGGCGGCACGTCAATGCTCTCGATGACCCAGACCCAGATGCCTTCGTAAAGCAGGTAGCCAAGCGCGATGACGATCGCCGCGATGAGAATGATGTTTTTTTTCACTTTGCACCTCCCTTGCCGGCGGCAGGCGAGGACAATTCCTTGAATGGTTCGGCCAGCGGACCGTCTGTGTTCGACATGATGGATTCGATGTTGGGGGCGATCTTGTTCAAATAAAGATAGCGCGCGTAGGACGAGCCGTTGCCGAACGGGGCGATGATGGAACGCAACGCACTGGCCTCCGCGAGTTTCGTGTAGGAAATCACGTCGGCATCACCCTGTCCCGCGCTGACGATGGCTTGCGCCTGCTTCTCAGCAGTCTCCAAATCTTTCTTCGCCACCTCGAGATCGCGTTGCGCGCCGATGATGACGACCTCCTTGTCCTTGGTGGCTTTCTGGATTTCATTCTTGCGCGAGGTGTCGGCGGCGACGACGCGTGTCTTTTGATCCTGAAGTTTTTTCTGCTCCGCCACTTTTGCATCGGACACCGCGCGTTCGATTTCACGCTCGTACTTCGTGCGCGTCTGCACAGCGATCTCACGGTCGCGGATCGGCTCGGCGCTCTTTTGTGGCGGCTCGATCTCGCTGATGAGCGCAGCCTTGATGAGGATGCCCTTGCGCGCGGATTCCTGTGTGATGTGTTTGCTGAACTCGTCCTGAAACGCCTTGCGCACCGTGCCGCTGATCACATCGGCGGAACTGTACTTCGAGCCTTGCACGCGGCTCATCGAAAGCGCGGAGCGCAGGATGACCTTGTTCACCACGTCCTCGGCGTCACCGATCATCACGAACACCTCGGGTGCGCGGGCCTCCTCGACAGCCCACTCCACCGCTCCCTTGACCGGGAAGCGGAAACCGTCGCGTGACAGGAAGCTGATCTCGAACTCCGTCTTGTGACTTTGCACGCCCACGATGTCCACGCGGTAGATGTAGGGATTCAAGTAATACGTGCCGGGCCGCAGCGGAATCTTCTGCACGCCTTGCTCGCCTTCGTTGACAAGGAACGTGTTCGCCTCCGCGGGCGGCTGGCCGTACTTCAAGGTCACCACACCGACTTCACCCGGCTCGATCTTCACCGCCGGACGTTTTTCCACGCTGTACGCGTAAGGATTGATGCGGTAGGTGCCCGGCGTGAGCGGCTCGTCAATGATGCCGCGAAACATCGTCCCGTCCTGCTCCTTCAAGCGCACGACAAATTTTCCGCCGGGCGATGGCTGGCCGAATTGCCGCACGCGCACGCCGACCTCGCCTTCCTTGATCTGCGTGAGCGGCTCGATCTTCCAGTCCCAAAAAACCGGATCGTAGAAGTAGCGGCCTTCGCTCAAAGGTTCCAGCTGAATACCTTTCTGCCCGGCGCTGGTGGCGATGATGTCGTTGGCGGGAATGTCTTTGCCGTCCTTTTTGATGAGCACCGCGCAGTAACCCGATGGCGGTTCGATACGACAGAAGAACCAGGTGAAGATGAAACCTGCGATGGCGATCAGCACCAGCAACACGCCTGCGACCGCCGCCACCCGCGCCGTGTCGAAACCGTAACGAGCGCCGCCTTCCTCGGGATTTATTGAACCTCTGTCTTTCATAGGATTGATTGCGTAATAAGATTTCGCGCCCAATAAAGCAAGCGCTACGCAACATGGCTGTTACAGGTTGGCGGAGAGTTTGGAACGCACCGCAGCGGAACACCCCGCATTGACGCGCCATTATCGCGACGTTAGCTTCAGTCGCATGAGTGATGACAACACGATTGTTCTTCC